>JAJFFL010000163.1 GCA_021776705.1 Alphaproteobacteria bacterium | reverse complement strand
GAGGAAGGGGCCAAGGAGGCGGTCGGCTATCCGCTTCTCTCCGGCCTGATCAAGACCGGCTGCCGGATCGCGATCAAGATCAGCGAGAAAGTCTAGGGCTTCGCCGCCGGGAGCCGCAGCAGCATCGCCGCGCCGACAATCAGGAACGCCGGGCCGACAAGCAGTCCGAGCCGCTGGTCGCCGGTGAGGCTGGTGACGTAGGCCACCGCGAACGGCCCGACGACGTTGGTCATGTTGCCGGCGAGGGTGGCGAAGCCGAAGTAGCGCACCACCCGCCCGGGCGGCGCCAGCCGCGACAACAACGTGCGGCTGATCGGGCCGACCGAGCCGAGGAACACCCCGGTCAGAACGCCGAGGCCGATCATCACCCGTTCCGCGGTCGACGCGAGCGGCGGCGCTTCGGCGACCGGCGGCGCGACGGCGATCACGCCGAACAGGCGGTCGGCTTCGACGCCGAGGATCGCCGCCAGACAGGCCGCCAGGCCGAGAAGCCCGAGGATCAGCGCGTTGCGCGAGCCCAGGCGGTCGTCGAGCACGCCGCCGCCGGCCGCGCCGAGGACGCTGGCGGCGAGCACCGCGAGTCCGAAGGCGGCGGAGCCGGTCGCATCCCAGTCGAACAGGCCGGTGGCGTAGATGTTGCCGAACACCATCACCAGAACGACGCCCGACCAGTAGACCAGGCGCGCCGCGACCGCCCAGGCGACCGCGCGCTCGGCGAGCAGCGAGGCGAACTCTTCACGGATCCAGGCGAGGAACGCCGTCTTCGGCTTCGGCTTCGTCGGCGGCGCGCGAGTCAACAGCAGCGGCGCGGCGAACACCAGCAGCACGACGCCGGCGAGCGGGCCGGTGAGGCGCTCCGGTTCGCCCGCCGCCTTGTCGAGACCGAGCGCCGGCGTGTCCGGCAGGACGAACAGGGCGAGGAATCCGATCGTCATCACCAGGCCGAGCGCCCAGGCGATCGCGGTCGCGGCGCCGGAGACGCGGCCGAGGATCGCCGGCGGCGCCACCTCCGGCAGCATGCCGCCCCAGAACACGTAGCAGAAATCGTTCGCCGCCATGGCGACGCCGGCGGCGATCAGCACCGTGAGCAGCGCCGCGCTCTCGGCGCCGGGCGCGGCGTTCCAGAGGAACAACGCCGCGACCGCGTTGACCAGCACGGCGACGCTCAGCATCCAGCGCCGGCGCGCCGGGTTCTCGGCCGCGAACGCCAAAACCGGCGCCAGCAGCATCGCCGCCAAACCGGCCCAGCCGGCGACGTAGCCCCAGATCTCCTGGCCCTTCGCCTTGTCGCCGATCACCGTCGTCGCGAAGTAGGGCGCGAAAATCACGTACATGATCGGAATGTTGAAGCCCTCGAGCCCGGTCGCGAACGTGATCCAGGCGCGGCGGCGGAGCGTGTCGACGGTCATCGCCCGGCCGCGCGCGGCGCGAATGTCGCCGGCGTCCACGCCCGGCGGCGGCGGACGATCTTGTCGTCGCCGGATTCCGCGTCGTAGTTCGCCGGCTCCGCGGTTCGTCCCAGGAACGCGTCGCCGTCAAGGACGTTGAGATTGAGCGTCGCGTACGTCTTGCCGCCCGCCGCCATCGTCGCGGCGACGTAGACGCCGCAGGTCGCGCAGGCCAGGAAGTCCGTCACCTTCGCCCCGAAGCGGTAGACGTTGAGCGCGCCGTCGTCGGCGAAGATCGTCAGCGTTCCATCGCCGTCGCTGGTGTTGCGCGAACCGTGCTTGCGGCAATACGTGCAACCGCAGGCGCGCACCGGCAGCACGTCCGGCTCCCGCGCCGTCTCGAACCGCACCGCGACCGCGCCGCAGTGGCAGCCGCCTTCGAAAATCGACATGCGCCCGCCCTTTTCGTCGCCGGCCGCCGACGCTAGCACCGGCGCCGCGTCCAAGGCGACTGTCCCGGCGTCGAAATCATCGGCGGCTTTCGACGACGCGGGCGACGCGCCGCGCCGGCTGTGACTCCGAGCCCCGCGGCGTGGGAGGATGGCGGCTTGAACGGATGAATTCCGGAAGGATCGCATGCTGACGCGCTTGTTGTTTCTTGAGGACTTGAACCGATTTTCCGATCTCGGCGCGCTGGCGCTGCGCGTATTGACCGGCGCGTTCCTGATTTGGGGCGTCTGGGACAACGTCGTCAGCGCCGAACGCATGGCCGACTTCGTCGACTTTCTGAAGGCCAACGGATTCGCCGCCCCGCATCTCATGGCGCCCCTGTCGGTTTATGCGCAACTCGTGTGCGGCGTCTTGTTCGTGCTCGGGTTTTTGACTCGCTGGGCCGGCCTGGCGACGATGGTCAACTTCATCGTCGGCGTGGTTATGGTGCACTGGACCGAGGATTTCCGCGGCTGGTGGCCGGCGATCGTGCTGGTCGCGATCGGCTTTCACCTGGCGGTCGCGGGCGCCGGCAAGTGGTCTCTGGATCGCCGGGCCGGAAGGACCTAGGCCGGCGCCGCCGCACACAGGGTGCATCCGAATCGCGCTTGTTTTTCATCTCAGTCCTGGGCGGTCGGGAGTTGAGGGGACGTATTCGTCATCATGGATGGATCATTTTGCCGCGCCGGCGATCGTGCGATCGACGATTTCGCGCCCAACGAAGTCCTCGACTCGCACCGGCACCGCGAGGCGAACGCGGCGCTCGTCCTGAACGGCGAATTTCTCGAGCGGAGCCTCGACGGCCGTTTCGCTTGCACGCGCGGCGTGATCCTGGTTCATCCGGCTTATCACCTTCATGCCGATGAATTCTGCCGCTCGGGGGCGCACGTCCTGACGCTGCATCTCGAACGACGGGTGGCCGACGACATCGGGTACAAGGTGATCTCGACGTCCGCGGCCGACGAATTCGCGCGATTGATCTTCGACGCGCCGACGGAAGCCGCCGAAGCGATCGTCGAGGAATCCCGGCTCCATCGCCCGATCGCTCCGCCGCCGTGGCTGCCGCGATTCATCGCCATGATGTTGTCGGATCACAGCATCACCGACGCCGCCGTCGCCTGCGGCGTCACCATCGAACACGCGAGCCGCACGGCGGCCCGCTGGTTCGGCGAGTCGCCGCGTCAGCTGCGCCGGGAAGGCAAGCTGCAGCGCGCCATCGCCGCCTTGCGCGCCGGCGCCGCGCCCGCCGAGGCCGCCGCCGACGGCGGCTTCGCCGATCAGCCGCATCTCACCCGCGCGCTGAAGCGGGCCACCGGACTGACCCCCGCCCGGCTGCGGC
>JAJFFL010000162.1 GCA_021776705.1 Alphaproteobacteria bacterium | reverse complement strand
CTCGCCGACCTTCAGGTCCATCACCTTCGACAACGGCATTTCGAGTTCGTCGAGCACCGCGCGGACCTCCATGTCGGTGGTCCAGATCTCGGTCGCCAAGTGGCTTTCCCAAATGTTGTCGCGGCCGAACTTCTCGCCCATGAACTGTTGCAGCAGCGTCTTCCGGATCGGCTCCAGCGTCGCGTACGGCAACAACAGCTCGATGCGGCCGCCGCGGTCTTCCATGTCGATGCGCAGCTTGACCAGGATCGCGGCGTTGGCCGGCCGCGCGATGGCGGCGAAGCGCGGGTTGGTCTCGACCCGGTCGAGGGTGAACTTCACTTCCGTCAAAGGCGCGAAGGCGGCGTGGGCGTCGCTGAGCACGACCTCGATCATGCGCTGCACGAGCATCCGTTCGATGGTCGTGTACGGCCGGCCCTCGATCCGCATCGTCGAGGTGCCGCGGCGGCCGCCGAGCAGCACGTCGACGATCGAATAGATCAGGCTCGAGTCGACCGTCAGCAGCCCGTAGTTGTCGAGCTGCTCGGCCCGAAACACCGCCAGGATCGCCGGCAAGGGGATGGAGTTGAGATAGTCGCCGAAGCGGATCGAGGAGATGTTGTCGAGCGACACCTCGACGTTGTCGGAGGTGAAATTGCGCAAGCTCGTGGTCATCAGCCGCACCAGGCGGTCGAAGACGATCTCGAGCATCGGCAAGCGTTCGTAGGAGACCAGCGCGGAGTTGATGATCGCGCGGATGCCGGAGCGTTCGGCGCCCTCCTCCTCGCCCATGTCGAAACCGAGCAGGCTGTCGATCTCGTCTTGATTGAGAATGCGCTCGGCGCCGCCGGCGTCCTTGCCGTCGTCGTCGAAATCGTCGGCGGCGTCGACCGTGCTGTTGGTCGGCGGGTCGGCGGCGGGGGCCTCGGTGTCGGCCGGAGTTTGAGCTTCTTCCGTCATCGCTACTGGATCAGCATCTCTTCAATCAGGACCGCCCGCACCTGCACCGGGGCGACGGCGATGTTGACGCGCCGCAACAGCTCCAGCCGCAGGCGGTAGGAGCCGGCCGAGCCCGCCAGATCCTCCACGCGCAGTTCGCGCAGGAAGGCGTTGAAGCGGTCCATCACCCGCGGCATCGCCGGTTCGATGGCGTGCGCGGCGTCCTCGGAATCGAGCTCCAACGTCAGCCGCAGCTTGATGAACGACGGCCGCCCGTCGTCGGACTGGATGTTCACGAGCACGTTGGGGAGTTCGTAGAAGACCACTTCGGCGGCCGCGGACGCCGGGCCGTGGCCGCCCGCCTCGCCGTGCGCCGCGGCTTCGGCGTCGGCGTCGGCGTCGCCCTTGTCGCCGCCGAGCAGCATGAACGCGGCGACGCCGCCCATCACCAGCACCAAAACCGGCAGCCCGGCGAACAGGCCGAGCTTCATCAGCGACGGTTTCTTCTTCTTTTTCCCGCCTTCGCCGTCGTCGCCGTCCTCGGCGTCGTCGACGTCTTCGTCCTTTGGGGCTTCGGCTTTGTCGGCCATCGCGCGTCTCCCGATTCGGGCCGATTGAGCGGGCGTCATGGTTAAGACTTGGTGAGCCCCGGCAAAAGTTGCCGCCTCAACGGCGACGAAGTTGCCGGACCGGTCGAAAGCGCCCCCAGGGGTAAACGCACAAGTCCTTGATTTTCAATCGATTAACCACTGGCCCGCCGCTTGCTCCCTGGATCGGCGAACCCGAACGCATTCCGTTCGAGAAAGGGCAGCGAGCGATGGAGAACGCGATCCTCATCGGCCTGGCGCGTCAAATGACGTTGCGCCGCGCGATGGACGTGGCCGCGAACAACATCGCCAACATGTCCACCGCCGGCTTCAAGCTGGAGCGCCCGGTCGTCGCGTCCGAGCCGGTTCGGCCGCAAGCCGACGGCCACGGCCGCCTGCAGCCGATCCTTTTCGTCGACGACTGGGCCGTGGCCCGCGACTTCGCGCCCGGCCGCATGGAGCGCACCGACCGGCCGCTCGACGTGGCGATCAAGTCCGAGGGCTTTTTCAACGTCGAGACCTCCGCCGGCGAACGCTACACCCGCGACGGCCGCTTCACGCTCGACGCCGACGGGGCCCTGGTGACGACCACCGGCGACAAGCTGCTCGACGACGGCGGTTCCGAAATCCGCCTCGACCCGAACGGCTCGGCCCCGGTGATCAGCGGCGAAGGCGGCGTCAACGTCGACGGCGCCCGCGTCGCCACGATCGGCGTCGTGCGCTTCGCCGACCTGTCGAAACTGGAGAAGACCGGCGACGGCCTGTTTCGCGCCGACGGCGCGGCGCCCGAGCCGGCCGACGAGGCGCAGCTCGCCCAAGGGTTCGTCGAGAGCTCCAACGTCGAGCCGATTTCCGAGATCACGCGCATGATCGAGACCTCTCGCGCCTACGAGAGCGTCTCGAAGATGATTCAGCAACAGGAAGACTTGAAACGCCGCGCCGTCGACAAGCTGGCCGGCGTCTAAGAGCCCGGGTGAGGGGAAGACAGATATGAGAGCCTTGTCCACCGCCGCGTCAGGCATGTTGGCCCAACAACTCAATGTCGAGGTCATCTCGAACAACATCGCCAACATGAACACGATCGCGTTCAAGCGGCAGCGCGCGGAGTTCCAGGACCTCTTGTATCAAAATCTGGAGCGGGTCGGCGCGGCGTCTTCCGACGCCGGAACCGTCGTGCCGGCCGGCATCCAGATCGGCGTCGGGGTGAAATCGGGTTCGGTCTACCGCATCGGCTCGCAGGGCAATCTGTCGGCGACCGAAAACCGCTACGACCTGGCGATCGAAGGCCGCGGCATGTTCCGCATCGTCTTGCCGTCGGGCGACGACGCCTACACCCGCGCCGGCAACTTCCAGATCGGCCCCGACGGCCAGCTGGTCACCGACGACGGCTACACCGTCGCGCCCGGCGTCGCGATTCCGGAAGGCGCGCGCGACGTCGTCATCGACAAGACCGGCCAGGTGCAGGTGCTGCTCGACGGCGACGGCAGCCTGCAGACCGTCGGCCAGATCGAACTCGCCAACTTCATCAACGAAACCGGCCTCGAGGCGATCGGCGACAACCTCTATCTCGAAACCGCCGCGTCCGGCGCCGCCAGCGTCGCGACCCCGGGGTCGCCCGGCTTCGGCACCGTGCTGCAGGGCTACGTCGAGACCGCCAACGTCAACGCGGTGCAGGAGATCACGGCCCTGATCTCGGCCCAGCGCGCCTACGAAATGAATTCCAAGGTCATCTCCGCCGCCGACGAGATGCTGTCGACCTCCTCCAACCTCCGCTGAGGCCTGACCGATGCGCTTGCTCGCCGCCCTCTTGGCCCTCGCCGCGCTCGCCGCGCCGGCCCTGGCGCACGCGTCCGACGGCGTCCCGGTCACGCTCAAGGCGCGCCCCGAGGCGGCCGCCGACACGATCACCCTCGGCGACGTCTTCGACGGCGCCGGCGCCGCCGCCGCGGTCGAAATCGGGCGCGCGCCGGAGCCGGGCCAGACCCGCACCTTCGAACCCGCGTGGCTGGCCCGCACCGCCGCCGACCACGGTCTCGCGTGGGCCGGGGCCGGCGACGTCCTGCGCGTCGTCGTCACCCGCGCCAGTCACGAGATCGCCGCGTCGACGCTCGAACAGCTCGTCGCCGACGCCTTGGCGCGCCAGGAAGGCGGCCGCTGGATCGTCGCCCTCGCCGCCGCCCAGACCTTGCACGCGCCGCTCAGCGCCGACTTGGCGCCGGCCGTCGTCGCGGTGCGCCGCGACGCCGTCACCGGCACGGTCGCGGCGGAGATCACCCTCGGGCCGGACTTGCGCGCGCGCCGCGTCTCCGGCCGCGCCGAGCCGGCGGTCGACCTGCCGGTGCTCGCCCGCCCGATCGCCCGCGACGGCGTCATCACCGCCGCCGACGTGTCGTGGACGCAAGTCGCCGCGAGCCAGGCGCCGCACGACGCGATCTTGGACGCGAGCGCCCTCATCGGCCTGGCGGCGAAGCGGTCGTTGCGCGCCGGCGGACCGGTGCGCGCCTTCGACGTCGAACGCCCGTCGGTGATCGAAAAGGGCGACTCCTTGATGGTCGTGTTCCAGACCCGCGGCCTGACCCTCACCGCGCGCGCCCGCGCGCTCTCCGACGCCGCCGCCGGGGACACCCTGCGCGTCGTCAATCTCCAATCCAACCGCAGCATCGACGTCGTCGCCGTCGGCCCGGGCGAAGCCCGCGTCGCGTCCGGCATGGCGAGCGTCGCCGGAGGCCGCCCATGATCGCCCGTCTCGTCCTTGTCGCGCTCGTCGCCGTGTCGGCCTCCGCCTGCGCCCTGCAGCGCGAACGGCTGTCGGAAATCGGCTCCGGCCCGCGCCTGTCGCCGGTCGAGGACCCGAGCGTCATCTACGGCGGCCAGCCGGTGCTGATGCCGATGCCGGTCGCGGCCCACGCCGGCGACGCCTCGGCCAATTCGCTGTGGAAGACCGGCGCCCGCACCTTCTTCGGCGACCCGCGCGCCTCCGCCATCGGCGACATCCTGACGGTCGAGATCGCGATCCAGGACAAGGCCAGCGTCTCCAACACCACCAACCGCTCGCGGTCGTCGTCCGAGGACGCCGACCTCAACGCCTTCCTCGGCCTCGAGAATTCGCTCGGCCAGCTGCTGCCCGGCGGCTTCGACCCGTCGGCCGCCGTCGATCTGTCCTCCTCCGCCTCCGCGTCGGGGCAAGGCTCCGTCGACCGCTCGGAGACGATCAATCTCACGGTCGCGGCGGTGATCACCCAAGTGCTGCCGAACGGCAACCTGGTCATCGCCGGGCGCCAGCAGGTGCGCATCAACCACGAGATGCGCGAGCTCCTGATCACCGGCGTCGCGCGCCCCGAGGACATCACCTCGGAAAACACCATCGCCCACACCAAGATCGCCGAAGCCCGCATCTCCTACGGCGGCCGCGGCGTCATCTCCGACGTGCAAAGCCCCCGCTACGGCCAACAAGCGGCGGAGATTCTGCTGCCGTTCTAGGGGCGCGGCGGATGGCCTTCGCCCTCCTCCGCCACCTCGTCGTCCTCGGGCTCGTCCGGAGGAAACAGGGCGCGGCCAAGGCCGTTCGTGGCGTCCGGATCGGGATGTCGAAGCGAGGGGCGGGTTCTTGGAGACCGACCTGGTTTGACCACTCCCCGTCATCCCGGGCGCGCCGCAGCATGCAATGATGCGGCGCAGACCCGGGACCTGGCGATGGTCGCGATCGGCGCCGCGCCAATCTCCCAACTCCGCCAGGTCCCGGATCAGCAGCGCATCACGTCGTGCTGCGCAGCATCCGGGATGACGGAGGGATGAAATTCAACAGGTCCGTCTCCAAGAACCCACCCCTTGCGCGGCTTCGCAAACTAGGCCTCGGCGAGGACGTCGATGATCGGGCATTCGTTGGAGCCGTCGCGGGCGCACTTTCGCGCCGTGCGGGCCAGGGTTCGCTCCAAGCTCTGAAGGTCCTCGATCTTGGCCCGCACGTCGTTGAGATGGCGGCGCGTGAGGTCGTGCACTTCGGCGCAGGAAGCGCCGCCGTCGGCGGCGTTCAAGAGCGCCCGAATGTCGTCGATGGTGAACCCCAATTCGCGCGACCGGCGCACGAACTGGAGCCGGCGCGCCGCGGCGCCGTCGTAGAGCCGCCGCCCGCCCGACGACCGGGGCGGCGACTCGATGAGGCCGATCCGCTCGTAGTAGCGGATCGTCTCGATGTTCACCCCGGTTTGGTCGCTGAGCACGCCGATCGTGAACTCGGTCGCCGCCATCGCGCTTGCTCCTGTAGCTGCTACAGGTAGCAAGCTAGGACGGTGGTGCCGGACAAACAAGCAAGGCGCCGCCTCGGCGGCGGCTGACGTGACCAAGGAGGCCGACATGACGCCCCCCGCGCCGGACGATCTCTCGCGCCGTCGGCGTTCGTTCCTGATCGGATGGGGCGTTCCGCTCGTCGTCGTGTTCACCGTCAGCTTCTGGCCGATCCCGACCGCCGCCGCCGCCGTGGCGCTCGCCGCCGGATTCGGCTGGATGGGCGCAAGCTGCCTTTTCAACGCCCTGCGCTGCGGGCGGCTTCACTGCTATCTGGCCGGGCCGGTGTTGCTGGCCGGCGCGGTCGCGGTTCTGCTCGTCGGCTTCGACGTCGTCGCGCTCGACGGCGACGGCGTGTCGAACGTCGCCTGGGCGACGTTCGCCGCGACGGCGCTGACGTTCGTGCCGGAGTTCTTTTTCGGTCGATACGTGAGCCGGCGCGGCGGCTAGGCGGCGTCCGCCGCGCCGCCGGACGTTCCCCCAACCGTCTAAAATCCGAACGATTCCCTTAAGCCGACCTCAGACCCTTTGCGGGATCATTCCCGTCACCAGAACGGGGAGTCCGCCATGGGCCGCATGTTCGTGTTCGCCGTCATTCTCGCCCTCGCCGGCTGCGCGGGGATGTCGAAGGACGAGTGCCTGCACGCCGACTGGCGCGCCGTCGGCCACGAGGACGGGGCCCGCGGGGCGACGATGGCGGCCTTCAGCCCGCGGCGGCAGGCGTGCGCCGACAAGGCCGGCGTGACCGCGGATCTCGACGCCTATCTCGCCGGCCGCCGCGCCGGTCTGGCCGAGTTCTGCCGCCCGGCGTCGGGCTTCGACCACGGCGCCCGCGGCGGCGGCTACGCCGGCGTCTGCGGCGACCACCGCGAGCCGGAATTCCTCGCCGCCTACCAAAAGGGCGCCCATCTTCACGCCTTGTCGTCGAACGCCGCGCGCGCCTTCCACGCGGTGCGCGAAGCCCAGAACGAGGTCGCGCGCCTGCGCGCCCGCGCCGACGACGTGCAGCGGCGCCTGGTCGCGGTCGAGACGCCGCACGCCGAACGCCTGACGCTGGTGCTGGAGCTCAAGCAGCTGACCGAAGACCAGCAACGCGCCGAACACGCGGTCGCCGTCTTGATCGACGACCATCAGCGCGCCGTAGCGGAACTGGACGCCTACCGCCGGCGCCTCGCCCAAGACGGCGCCTCTTCCCCGGTGCGCTCCGCGGCGCGGTACTAGAACCGCCGATCCGGCGCTAGAGTGCCGTCCTCGCAAGGAGGGCGCATGGCGGACCGCATCGACTTCGGAACCAAGGACGACTGGGCGCGCGTCCATGACGCCTACGGTCCCGCGACCAAGGCGCGCGAGGACCTCAAGAACCTGATGTCGCCGTTTCCGGGAACGCGCGACAAGGCGGTCTGGAATCTCTACGGAAACCTCTTCCACCAGGGCGGCCGCTTTCGCGCCACGCGCAAGGCCGTGCCGGTCCTCTACGACGTGCTCGCGCGGCCCGACTGCCCGTCGAAGCCGTTCATCCTGCGCTACCTGGTCGCCCTCGCGCACGGCTACGCCGAAGAATTCCTCCCGTTCGGCGTCGATGCGTCGACACACGCCGCGGCGCTGCAAGCCCAATCGGACGGCGACGGCCCGGCGGTCGAATTCTACTGCGATCCCGATCTGGCGCTCGACATCTACGACCTGGTTCAGGCCCGGCGCGTCGAGCTCGCGCCGCACGCCGCCGACGCCGACCCCGCCGTCGCCGTGTGCGCCATGTACGCCGCCGCCTGGCTCGCCGCCGACGACCCGGACGCCCGCGCGGCCATCGCCGCGCGCGCCCAGGACTCCGCCGCAGACGTCCGCCGGTCGGCCTGGTCGTGCTGGGCGCTCGCCGAACGCGCCGTCGGCTTGCGCGACCGGCTCGACGCCCTGGCCCCGTGGCTCGCCGCGGACGATCCCGTCGACCGTTTCGCCGCCGCCGTCGCCTCGGTGGAGGCCGACACGGTCGAAGCTCTCGGACCGGCGCTGCTCGCGGGACTCGGCGCCTGGCCCGTCCCCAAAGGCGACGACGCGCTCTCGAAAGCGTTGCGCGAGACGTGGGGCCTTCTGCCCTCGGTCGCGACCGGCCTCATCCGCCGTCACGTCCGCGCCCCGACAGACGCCTGGCTCGCGATCCACGAGGCCGCGCTGGCCAAGGTCGCCGACCTTTCCAAGCTTGCGATCGTCGCCGACCTGTTGCGCTTCGTGCTGCCGCGCCAGACGCGCGGCGGCTTCAAGGGGATCGCGTCCGCCGACCTGACGCCGCATCAGCGCCGCGCGCTGCGCGCCGTCGTCGAACACGGCGTCTGGCTTGACGAAGGCTCCTTCCTCAACTTCACGGAGCTGCTGAAGAACTTCGGCCTGCCGCAGGACCGCGACTCCCTGCGCGTCTACGCGGAAGAATGAACGGTCACACCGGCTCGATGCGCGACATCAAGTCATGCCGCGGCGCCGGCGCGACGTCGGCCGCGTAGCCGAGCCGGGCGAGCATCTGCACGGTCCCCCCCTCCGGCGCGAGGCGCGCGTGCGCGGCGTCGTACAGCGCCGCCATCTCGGGGTATTCCTGCAGCGCCTGACTCAGCGGATGGCAGGCCAAGCCGGCCTGAGTCGCGGCCAGGTGGGTTCGCACCCACGCGGCGCCGGCGGCGAGTTGATCGCGGCGCGAGTTGGTCGCCGTCGTCGACCAAACGAACGCCGCGGCCGACCGGCACGCCGCCTCGTAAATCTCCAGCGATTGCCGAAAGGCGACCGACGTCGGGTCGTCCACCGCCTCCGGCGTCAGCACCCCGAGCGCGCCGAGCGCCTCCATGCCCGGTCCGGACAAGGCCAAGCCGTAGGGATTTTCGTTGATCGCTTTCTTGCCGATCCGCAAGACGTCGACGCTTTCGCGCCGCGCGGGCGGATGATTCCATTCGACGCGCCACGCCTCGACGGCGAGTTCGCGCAGCGACGCCACCTCGTTCGGCTCCGCCGTCGTGAAGGCGGCGACGCCGGCGACGTCCGTCCGCCGCACCGCCGCGAGCGCGGCTTCGTCCGGCGCGCGGTCGGCGAAGGCGAGCCGATTGGTGCGGCGGTCGAGCGCGGCGGCGA
Source organism: Alphaproteobacteria bacterium (assembly GCA_021776705.1). Lineage (GTDB taxonomy): Bacteria > Pseudomonadota > Alphaproteobacteria > Caulobacterales > Maricaulaceae > JAJFFL01. Next base: position 11,913 of record JAJFFL010000162.1, on the reverse strand, counting down.
ACAGAGGATCGGGCGCCGCCGCGGCGTCCCGCACGAGGCGCGCGCGGGCGATGGGGCGGTGGTCGAGCACCGGCTCGGGCTCCCCTTCCGGGAACCCGTCGACGTCGAGCTGATATCCTTTTTCCGCCGCCGCCAGGCGCGCCAGTTCGAGAAAGCCTCCGAATCCGATCGTGATTTGGCGGTTCAGCGGGTCGGTGTTCGGCAGCGTCCGCTCAAGGTCGCACTGAACGGTGAAGGCGTCGTCGCCGTCGAGGACGATCCGCCACGGCTGCATGTTGTGCGGGCTGGGCGCGAGGATCGCGAAGGCGAGCGTGTCCAGGCGCGGGTCGCCGAAGCCGTCCGCCGCCGCGCGCCACGGCGCGCGCGCGGCGCGCGGAGCGCGGGTCACGCCCCAGCCGGTCGCGCCCGCGACCACGACCGCCGCCGCGCCGCCGGTGATCAGCAGGGCTCGTCTCGAAAGGGTCATCTCATCGCCTCGCGCCGTGATCGGCCGCGCGAGCAGACCACGCGCCCACGCCCACGGCAACGCGCCGCGCCGGGGCGATGCGGCGGGCCTCGTTCATTCCGTTCATCGTATTTTGTTGTTTACAAGATAAACTTGTTGATGCATTACGGAGCCGAGACCGCACGAAAGGGACCTCGGCATGTCTTCCGTCACCCATCCTCGCCTGCACGCCCTCGACGCCGTGCGCGGCGGCGCGCTTTTGCTGGGCGTGTTTCTGCACGCCGCGATGTCGTTTTTCCCCACCGACGGCGTCTGGTTCATCATGGACGCCAGCCGCGACCCGGCGCTGTCGGCGGGCTTCTTCGTCATTCACATGTTTCGGATGACGCTGTTCTTCGTCCTGGCCGGATTCTTCGGGCGGATGATGTTTCACCGCCTCGGCTGGGCGGGCTTCGTCACAAGCCGGCTGAAGCGCGTCGGCCTGCCTTTGATCGTCTTCTGGCCGATCATGATGGCCGCCTTCACGGCGCTGATCGTCTGGACCCTGTTCGCGCAGTTCGGCGGCATACCCGACGACGCCCCGCCGCCGCCGGCGTGGACCTGGGAGACGTTCCCCCTCACCCACCTGTGGTTCTTGTACGTGCTGTTGATCTTCTACGCCGCGGCGATCGCCGCGCGCGGGCTCGTGGCGCTCGTCGACCGCAACGGCGCGATCCGCGCCGCGACCGATCGGGCCGTGCGCGCCGCCTTCGGATCGCCGCTCGCGGTCACGCTGCTCGCCGCGGGAACCGCGACGGCGCTGCTGGCGCACGAGACCTGGATCCCCTGGTTCGGCGTGCCGACGCCCGACACCGGCGTGGTTCCCAACACCCCGGCGCTGGTCGTCTTCGGCTCGGCGTTCACGCTCGGCTGGCTCTTGCAGCGACAGATCGACGTGCTCTTGACGCTGAAGAAGCGCTGGTACGCCTTCCTGGCGCCCGCGATCGGCTGCACGATCGCCTGCCTAATCACCGTCGGCCTGACGCCGGATTTCACCGCCCCCCTCGCCGGCGAGGAGAAGATCACGTTCGCGATCGCATATGCGGTCGGCATCTGGTGCTGGACCTTCGGCCTGATCGGCGCGGCGCTGGCGTTCTGCTCCGGCGAAAGCCGCGCTGTCCGCTATCTCGCCGACTCGTCGTACTGGATCTACCTGATCCATCTGCCGATCGTCTGGGCGCTGCAGATTCAGGTGTCGTCCTGGGGCTGGCCGGCGCTGGCGAAATACGGCTTCATCCTGGGGGTGTCCGTGCCGGTCATGCTGTTGAGCTATCACCTGCTGGTGCGCGGCAGCTTCATCGGCGCGACCCTCAACGGGCGGGCCAAGAAACGCGCCCGGCCCGCGCCGGTCCTGACGACGGAGGTCGCCGCCCAATGACGCTCGATCCTGACACCGCCCGCGACGACCTCGCGTTCATCCGCGCCATCGTCGAGGAGCGCCGCCCCGGGCTTCGGGCCGGCGGCTTCCTCTACGCCGCCGCCGGCGCGATCTACGGAACCCAAGCGCTAATCGCCGCGGCGATTTTTTCCGGCGCGGCGCCGGCGCTCGACGATCTCTACGGCTGGGTCGTGCTGGCCGCCAACGGCCTGTTCATGGCGCTCATCGGCGGGTCGTTCTGGCGCCACCGCAAGGACCTCGAGGTGCGCGGCGCCGCGTCGCGAGCGATCTCGGCGACCTTCGCCGGCGTCGGCCTCGCCAACGGCGCGGTGGCGCTCGGCTTCGCGCTGATCTCGATTCAGACCCAGGACGAAGGCGTCTGGTTCGTGTTCCCGATCGTGGTCTGCGGCTTCCAGGGCGCGGTCTGGTACATGTTCGCCATGGTCGCCAAGCGCGCCTGGATGGGCGTCGTCGCCGCCGGCTGGTATGTCGCCGCCGTCGTCATGGGGGCCCTGATCAGCCAGCCGACGCTCTACCTCGTCGCGGTGGCGGCGGCGCTGTTCGCCCTCATGGCGGTCCCGGGCGCGGTGCTGATGCGCGCCGCGAACGACGGCTGAGGCGCGGACGTGGCCTCCTTCGACCTCGACAAGCTCGACGACGTCATTCACTCGCGGCTGCGGCTGGGGGTGATGGCGTACCTGGCCAACGCCGAGGCCGCGAGCTTCACCGAACTCAAGCAGGCCCTCAACGTCAGCCAGGGCAACTTGTCGGTGCAGCTGCGCAAGCTCGAGGACGCCGCCTACGTGGCGATCGACAAGCGCATCGTCGGCCGCAAGCCGCTGACGACGGTGAAGCTGACGGCCGCCGGGCGGAAGGCGTTCGCGGCGTATCTGAAGGCGCTGTCGGGTGTGGTGGGAAAGACGTTGTAGCAACGAATTCGCGCATCTGGGGACCGGCGGCACGTGAAGGCGAGCGGCGCTTAGTGTTGGACATCGCCGCGACCATTCTTTGAACTGGGGCTTCACGCCACGCCAGACCCGCGGTTAAAGCTTCATGACGCGTTCTTGCTGTCGAACTCTACCCGCTGCTTCCTTCGCCTCCGCCGCCCTGACGGCGATGGCGCTGTCGATCTCCGCCGGCGCCGCGCCGGCCGGCGCGCAGACGTCGCCCTGGACGGTCACGGAGTTCGAAGTCGTGGCCGTGGAGCCGGCCGCCCCCACCGCGACGGGCATTTCCGGCTTCGACGAAACGGCCAACGTGATCGTGCGGACGCTTCGACAGACCGGGGCCGACGCGGACCTTCCCGGGCTCTTCGAATCCGTCAACGTCGACATCGAAACCAAGACCGCGATCGAAGTCTTTTTGCACGACTCGGCCGCGCAGATGCAGCGCTGGGGATTCCGTGCGCCAGCGTTGGACCCGGTTGTCGAAGGACCCGCCGGCCGCCCCGCCTATCGGGTCTACCTTGTCGAAAACCTCGAAGACGCCGCCGGCGAGTACCATCTCGATTGCACCGCCTACACAGAGCGCGTGCTCGTCCTCAATGCCGGCGCGATCCTCTCCGGCGGCCGCGTGACGCCGCGCGGCTATCAAACGATCGCGCATGAATTGTTCCACGCCGTCCAACACGCCGCGCCGTTCTATGGGTGCACAGGGAGCGGAGAGTACGTCGGCCCCTGGATCACCGAAGGCACGGCGCGCGCGGTCGGCTGGGACCTCGCCCAAATGCTGCGGCCGATGGGGTATTCGACGAGAGAAGGTCAGCGCTGGGGCGAGCGCGACTACAACCGGCGCCTGCCGATCCCCGTCGTGCCCGACGACCCCTTGGGTGATCGGGACGCGTATGGCACGTCGTCGTTCTGGCGCTTTCTGGCCGAGTATCACGCCGCGGGCTCGAAGCCTGGACCGGATGAAAATCCAGTCGACTACGGCTACTTGGCGTCCATGTTCAACAGCCCGCCTGCGACGCGCGACTGTTTCAACGAAGGCGACGACTGCGCCGGGGAAACCAACTGGGCGGCGGCGCAAGTTCAAGGCTTGTTCGGCGAACCCTTGCGCACGGTGTACACGAACTTCGCCGAAGTCCTGGCCGTCTACGGGCACTACCGGCGCGGCATAGACCGCGGCGATGGCGGACGCGGAGACCCTTGGCGCCGGTCGGTATTCGCCATCCGGCAATGTCCCAAGATGGAGTTTCGGCCGACGCCGGAGCAACGCGTCCACGACCAAACCGTCGACATGTTCAACCGCAATTCGACTCAGTGCTTCGAGATCGACGCCGAAAATTTCGACCGCGACATCATGCTGGAGATCAAGGCCGACGCGACCGTCGAAGACCTCAAGATCGAACACCTCAACGCCGCCGTGGCGGACCTCCCGATCCTCGCGAAAAAGCCGATCCTCGACGCCCTCGACCCGGAAGCCGGACGCCGCAGCGGGACCTGGCGGTTCGAGCTGCCGGACAATGAAATCTCGTTCGTCGTCCTGACCAACATGGCGGACAACCCCTCAGCGACGACGCTCCTCGACGGCCTGCCGCTCACGTTCACGGCGGTGGAGGAATACGCCTACTTCGGGTCCGGCGACCCCGGCCCGTCGGCGTCCGACATCGACGCGCCCCTGCCGTTCGAATTGGACACCGTCACGCCCCTGACCGTCATCATGCCGAGCGCCTCGCCGCTCCACGCCGAGCACGGGCTCAGCGACGTCTGCGTGGTGCAACTTGTGTTCGAGGACTCCCGCACCGAGGACGGCCTGGTCCTGAAGATGGATCTTGAAGGCCCGCTGCGTCCGGGGACCTACGACATCCACGACGACGACTTCGCGCGTTCGGAGGACAATCCCGGTCGGTTCGGCGCCCGTTTCGGCTTCGGCCACGGCAGCAGCGTCGGCCAAGGCTTCGCGATCTCGTTCGGGGCCAGGAGCGGAACCGTGACCTTGGACACGGTGACCACGTCGTTCGTCTCCGGCCGCGCCACCATCGTCGGCGAAAACCGTCGACCGACCCACTGCGAGTCGCCGTCCGGGGAAGACGCCTACTACGAACCGCGCGGCGACCAGCTGTTGTGCCCGGGCCCGAGCGGCATGGTGGTGCAGGCGAAGTTCGGCGTCATTCCCAAGATGAGCACCGGCGCCGAGCGGCTCGGATTGTCCGTCGAGCAATGCATCGACACCGACCCGGCGCCGGGCGGCGGATCGCCGTCGACGTCGTCCGACCCCACGCCGGCGAACGGAACGCCGGGGCCGGGTGCGGATCCCGAGACGGACACCGGCACGGATACAGACACAGACACCGATACGGACACAGATACGGACACCGACACGGAGCCGACGGAACCGGGAAGCCCGCTCTCCGGAGAGTCGGACGGCGAACCCGGTGACGCCCCCACGAGCGGCGCGGCGGGCGCCGACACCGACACGGCGGAGTCCGCAACGCCCACGTCGGCCGAGCTGGAAGCGGTGCGCCGCGGCCCGCGCTGGGCGATCATCCGCGCGTCCGGCGATGTCGACGACGTGATCGTCCTTGACGCGCCCCAGTTCGTCGGCGGCTGCGACGGCGCGACGCCGCTGCAGGCCTCGCTGTTCCAGGGCCTGCCGCACGAGGAGGACTTCGCGCAGATCTCGTTCGTGACCGAGGCGACCGTCGGAACCGGCCAGACCGGCGCGTTCGGGCTCGGCGACGTGAAATGGGACCACGGCGTGGTGACGCCCGCGAACCTTCCGGCGGACACGACCATCCGCGTTCCCGACCGCTTCGTCGGCGCCGGCGCGCTCGAGCTTGCGACCCATGCGACGTCGCCGCCGGACCGGCGCATCGCCGGCGTGGTCACGGCCCCGGGCATGCGCAACCGCGACGGAAAGGTGGTCGACCTCGAGGTGGAGTTCAGCGCCGACTGGTCGTGCGGGATCACGCCGTAGGCACGACTTGAATTTGAATCATGGAGGCGTTCGCGACTTGCCTGGAGGCATGGTCGGAGAGCGCGAGAAGGGCGCCGTCGACGGCAGCGCCCTCCCCGCCTGTCAGTTGTCCAGGTCCGCCATCGCCCTTGTCGCCCGAACGTGGCCCGGCTCCAGCCTGAGCGCGCGTTCAAACTCGGCGCGGGCGTCGTCGGTTCGGCCAACTGTGGCGTAGGCCCGTCCCAGTCCGAAGGCGGAGTCGGCGGCGTCGGGATAATCCGCGGCGTTCTGCTCGAGGAGGACGATGGCGGTTTCGACCGCGCCCATCTTCAGGGATTGAAACCCGGCGACCTCGCTCGCGACTTGGGTGCTTTCGCCGGGATAGGCGCGGCGGAAGGCGTGGTAGGTCCACATCACCGACGGCGGATCGGCGCGCTGGATGTACAGCTGCTCGATGAAGGTTTGAATTCGCGAGCGTTCGAACTCCGGCGGCGAGAACCAAGCTTCCGGAATGTCGACGTTGGCTTCGATCGTGCCCCACTGCATGCCGCTCAGCCGTTCGCCCGTCGCGATCTGAAACGTCTCGTCTCGGAACCAGAACAGAACGCCGGCGACTTCGCGGTAGTCGCCGAAGCGGCTCTCTCGTTCAACGGCCGCGCCGAAGGCGTGGATGGGCGTCGCGGCGCGCGCGGCGACGACGAGCAAACTCTCCTTGTCGATGAAGCTGTCGCCGGAGGTCCCGTCCATCGCCGTCGAGCGGACTTGATAGGCGGGCTTGCCGTCGATCAGCGCTTCGCCGATGAGCTCGTGGGTGTAGCCCTTTTCGGCGTAATCGAGGAAGGCGCTTTCGACGTCGGCCCCGTGCCGGATCGCCTCAGAGGGCCGTCCGACCGTGCGCACCACGACGCCGGGGTCGGCGAACCATTCCCACGCGGCGCCGTCGTAACCCTCCATGTAGCCGGGGTCGCGTTCGGGATGGCCGACGAGCTTGTAGTACGGCCTTGAAATCATCATCACCGCGTCGCCGTCGCCGACGTAGTCGCCTTCCGAATAGGTCCCGTCGTCGAAGACCAGCGTGCGGATGTTCCGCATCGCGTCGGCGCCGCCGCGCGCCTCGATGTGACGCGCGATGATGTCGTCGACGTTCAACGCCGCCGGCTGCGCTTGAGCGCAGGTGGCGACGGCGAACGACAAGCAGACCGACGCGATGGCGGACGCCGCTGAGCGCATTGTCATGTTTTTTTCTCCCGAGCCGAGACGATAAGGATCGCCTTCAGCCTTTGCGGCGTACTGCGGGATGTCTATGATTTCCGGATAAGAATTGGATAAGAAACGACGGGGAACGCGAGGGCCGGCGGTCGAACACGCGACAACGACGAAAGGCCGGACACGTGAAAGACGCCGAACGCGACGCGGACGAGACGCTCCGCTCAGGACCTTACGAACTTGTCATGTCGGAGCGCCGGCTGACCTGCGACGGCCGGCCGATCGAATTGAGCGCGCAGCTTCTGCGCCTGCTCGCTGTCTTGATGCGCCGCGAAGGGCGCGTCGTCGCCCGCCAGAACCTTAAGGACGCGCTGTGGCCGGGCCTCGACCGGATCGACACCGAGCGCCGGCTCAACACCGCCATGCGCGGTCTGCGCAAAGCGCTCGGCGAGGACGCCGGCCGGCCGCCGCGGCCCGAGACCGTCCGCGGCCGCGGCTACCGCTGGAACCCGCCGGCGCCGGCGCGGCGGATCCCGGCTCCGCGCCGCTGGGCCGCCGCGGCGTGCCTGATGGCCGTCGCCGCGTCGTCCGCGCCCCAGCACCTGCGGCCCGCGTTCGACACCGCGCCGGTCGACGGCGACTTCCTGCGGGCGCGCGCCGCGGCGGACGCCGACCCCGCGCAGGCCGCCGCGGCGCGCGACGCCCTGCTCGGCCGCAGCCCGGCGCATGCGCCGGCGCTGATCCTGCGCGCGGAGCTCGCCGTGCGCGCCTGGCGCGAGGCGCCGACGGCGGCCAATCTGAACGCGGCGCGGCGCCTGCTCGCCGTTGCGCGCGCGGCGACCGGCGATCACCCGGGGCTGGAGGCGCCGGCGGGCGAGCTGGCGATGTTCGCGGACTGGGACCTGAGCGAAGCCGAACGCCGCTACGCCCGCGCGCTCGCTCACGACTCAACCAGCGCCGAGGCGCACCGCGGACTCGCCTGGGTCTACGTCAACTCCGGCCGGTTCAGCGAGGCGCGCCGCGAGGTCGATCTGCTGCTCGCGGAAACACCGCTGACGCCGGCGCTGCGCGCCGACGTCGGCTGGCTGCTGTTGCGGCTCGGACGTCCCGACGAAGCGGCGACGCTGTGCGAGGTTGCGAATTCAGACCACTTGAACCTGCTTGCTTGCCGGCACACCGCCCGCGCCCGCCTCGGCGACATGTCGTCGGCGCGCCTCGCCGCGGCGGAGTTCATGGCCGCGCTCGACGCGCCGCGCGACGCGGTCGCCGCGGTGCGCACGGGATCGCCGGAAGACGGATATCGAAGCTTTCTCACCTGGCGCACGCGCGGCTTTTTCCCCGCCGACGGCCACTGGTTCCACAAGGCCCAGCTCTACGCCGAGGCCGGCCGCGTCGACGACGCGCTGGCGAGCCTGGAACGCGCCGTCGAGGCCCGCGACCCCGACCTGATCAAGCTGGCGTCGACCCGCGAGTTCGCGGCGCTGCGGAACGACCCGCGGTTCGCGGCGGTGAAAAGCGCGGTGGGCCTGGATCGGGGGTGAGGCGGGGCGTTCCAGGCTCGCCCCCTCCCCGCCGGTCTTCCCCGGGCTTGGCCCGGGGGGTATAGTTATGTCGGTGAAAAAAAGCCCCGCGCCGCAGGCGACAGAACGCGAGTCGGAGGTGTCGCCCAGCGTGCGCCGGTTCCGGGAGGCGATTGGCAGCTAGTATCTTCTCCGCCGACCACTGCGCCGTTCTTCCTCCTGTTCGAGGCGATTCGCTTCGTTGTCCCTTTCGAGGAATTCGTCCTTGCGGTCTTGGAGCGCCTCCCACACGAAATCGCGAATTGTAAAAGGGTAGTGGTCTTGGTGATGCGGTCCCCCTGGAGTCCAAACGAGCCCTTTGGCCTGCAGATTGGAAACCGCAGGACTATGGACGTACGTATAGAACGAGGGGCTGCCGTCGCGTAGGCACTTCGCGATCTGACGCAACTCCTGGCGGGAAAGGCTGTTGAGCCAGGCAAGCACCTTCGCACGGAAGGCTGCCTTTTCTTCTTCCTGCTCCCCCCTTCGGATTGCCCGGCGCGCAGAAAGTTGTTCGAGCTTTTGCCGTTCGCGAATCGGGGCGAGCAGATAGTAGATCGTGGTTACAGAAGACAAAGCGGCCGCGCCAACCAACACCAGCACTATGATTGGTCGCGTGATCGGTCCGAGTGGGCCAAGGTCGAACCAGCCCAGCAGATCGGCAACCAAGAAAAATCCAGCGGCGAGCGCCACGCTAGTGGTAGCGCGGAGCGGAAGCTTAAGGACATCGAGCCATTTCGGATCGGGCAGCATTTCTCGTGATTATTCTTCGTAGGTGGAAGCCTCGACGATGTAGACAATGCTCGCCGCCGCGAGGTGCAGCGCGTAAGCCGCGACATGCTCGGGAACGGTCTTATTCTCATCCCCTTGCCCGTGACCTCCCTCCTTGTTCCGCACAGTCGGGAGGCCGCTCGCCAGCGTCGCTTGCAGCTGGTCGAACGTGGCGTCGAGGTAGTCCGGCCAAAGTCCGTTCTTCTTGAGCACCTTCAACAGATCGGATGCTCGCGCGTTCTTGTCAAAATCCCAATTCTTTATCTTGCAGACGCACTTCATCGTGCTTTCGAACGCATTGTTCGCGTCCGTTATCGCGTCGCGGTACTCGCCGGCCCGATAGTGCTGATGTGCGTCTCGGAATTCGCTTTCGGGACCCGCGAATCGAGGATCGCTCAAGAGTCCGAACGCCGGCTTCACTACTTCGGCATGGATATGCAACGAGTCCACTCGGACGATACGGCCGCCTTCGAGCTGATAGCCGACACCGGCCTCTCTAAACCGGAAATTGACTTCCTCGAGCGCCTTGCTCGGCCGCACATTGATTGCGCGCTTCTCAAGCTCGTATTGGCTACCGCGTTCCGCATGAAACTGGATTGCGAAGCAACACGCCTCGACTACGTCGAGGGCCTCGTCGGTCGGCGCTGCTTCCAGGTACCGGAGGGTGTCCACCTTCGGGTTCAAGTAGTCAGCCGAAAGGAAATGTCTTCCGTGCTCCTGACACACCTTATCGTGAATCGTGCGCCACTCGCCGTTATTGTTATTCGGAATGTTCATGTCGTAGCCGCCGGGCTCATAGTAATACCCGAGCGCTTTGTCGAAGATTCGGTGTAGTTGAATACGAAGCTTCGTGGGAATTTCATCATATTGGTAGACGTCGGGCGCATCGCCGCGTTCGGCGCGCCGCTTGCGGGCGGAAAATAGCATCAACATCGCATCCCAAGGTCCATGCAGTTCAGGCGGGAAATCTCCCAGAGATAGGGAAGGTCGGCCGCCATGGGAATGCCTTCATTCCCAAGCTGCGCGGTCGTCTGAATATCTCCATTGGATATCTTGTTGGACGGTAGCGTGATTCGCTACTGTCAAGCCCGCAAGCGGGCGTGATGCAATGGTAGCCTGGAAGCTTCCCAAGCTTCTCGCGGGGGTTTGATTCCCGCCAACCGCTCCAGTCCTACTCGTGATAACCGCCGACGATTTTCCAACCCTGCGCAATGCTCAGCGACGGTTCGACTTTGGCGACGATTAGACCCATCCACATTCCGTCGAGCTGTGCGCTGCGCTCCATGCAGTGCCAGATTACGGCGTCGCCAATCTTGAGTCGCGGCCCGTTCCGACCGGCCGTCTGCGCAATCGTCGTGTGACCGGCATCCTCGTCGGACACCTTGATCATGCAGGTTTGGATGCCGCGTTCGTCCTCCAGTATGTCGGCGTTGCCAACGCCGGAGGGGATAACGATCGAGAACAGGTTTGCGCCTTCGCGAAGTTCTGTGTCGCCAAACATGCAGGCGTACTCAAACGCCGCGTCGGCGTCCTTGAAATGCAGAACGTCGTTGGGCTCGCCGCGTTTCCGCTTGCCGCCGCCAAAGAGTTGGGGGAACATCGCGACCTCCGGTCAGGCAGCAATGGTATCACGCGTCGGCCTCAATCGCTGCGAGCAATCCGATTGAGTTGCCGCCAAGTTGCACCGCCGGCCTCATATTTTGGAGCGTAAGGGAAATTGAGGTCCCGACCAAAGCTTCCCAAGTTTCTCCTCAAGTTTAACCCATACACTTTTCGAGTGTTGCCGTACTCGAAGCCCGCGTCATTAGCGGCCCCGCGATCACCTGCACCACCCGCCGCGCCAACTCCGGATTCACCCGACACACTCCGTCCGCCCGCAATCAGAAGTTCCTGAGTTCATATGCCATTACACAATTGTCGTAGACGGTAACGCTCGTATGCGGATCGCCACGATTGAAGAGCGCTTGAACCGCATCGAGGTCTTTTTCAGAAGCAACTGCGATTTGCTCGATTGCCCATGCTCGTAACGCCGGTTCATCCATCGAAGTCGAATTCTCGCCCGTTAGCGCCAATTCACAATCTGACAGCATCGCCCGCACGGTCCACCAATTGCCGTGGTCTCGCATCAACCGAAACGGGATCAGGCGTTGGTCGCCGCCTCCGATGCGCTTCGACTGAACACTCGAGAAGGAGGATGAGCGCAATTCGGCCCAACCGAGCTTTAAGTACGAGCCTTCCTCGATAAGCTTCCCGCGCTCACTGTAGATTGCGCATTCAGCTACTTTAGTGTCGTCACATCTAACCCAGTATCCATCCGTCGGCCGATGGCTGGTGTACACAGCGTCGTCAGGTACCGATGCGGGCCTTAAGTCACAGCCGACGAAAAGGACTGAGCTGGCCGCAAGGACAATGACGAACGAAAGTTGCTTCATTGCTCCCGTCATTGCCAGCTCTTGCCTTCCACAATCTGCACCACCCGCCGCGCCAACTCCGGATTCACCCGACAAACCCCATCCGGCCTCAACGTGAAGTCCGCCGGCGAAAACGTCGTCTCCCTCACCAGCTCCAAAACGCCCGCATCCACGCGCGGCCGTTCCGGCTCCATCACGTCGAGCACA
>JAJFFL010000161.1 GCA_021776705.1 Alphaproteobacteria bacterium | reverse complement strand
CAGAACGTCCAGCCGTTGCACGCCGACGCTTGGGTGACGTGGGCGCCGACTTGATGAATCGACCCCGCGGCGTCGCCCGTGGCGATCGAGCCGTCGGCCCGCACCCGCGCCACGTGGCGCCCGTCCGGGCTCTGCAGCATGGCGCCGGCCTTGATCAGCCCGCGCTCGACGAGAGCCCCGAACGGCACCCGCGGCTCCTGACGTTTCGACAGCGTGACGTCGAAGGTGTCGTGGTCGACCGCCTCCACCGCCGCGATCCGCTCGCGGGCCAGCGCCACATATTCCGGCTCGCGTTCGATGCCGATGTAGCGGCGTCCGAGACGCTTGGCCGCCGCGCCGGTGGTGCCGACGCCGAAAAACGGGTCGAGCACGACGTCGCCGGGATTGGTGGAAGACAGGAGGACGCGGTGAAGCAAGGCCTCCGGCTTTTGCGTCGGGTGCGCCTTGGAGCCGTCGGCGCGGCGGATTCGCTCTCCGCCGGCGCAGATCGGCAGCGTCCAGTCGGAACGCATCTGCACCCCGTCGTTGGCCATCTTCATGGCGGCGTAGTTGAAGGTGTAGCGTTTTTGTTCGCGGTGCTTGGTCGCCCAGATCAAGGTTTCGTGGGCGTTGGCGTAGCGCGTGCCTTTGAAGTTCGGCATCGGGTTCGACTTGCGCCAAATGACGTCGTTGAGAATCCAGTACCCGTGGTCCTGCATCATGCCGCCGACGCGGTAGATGTTGTGGTAGCTGCCGATCACCCAGATCGCGCCGTCGTCCTTGAGAACCCGGCGCGCGGCCTGCAGCCAATCGTGGGTGAACAGGTCGTAGTCCTCGAACGCGTCGAAGTGGTCCCAGGCCTCGGTGACGCCGTCGACCCGCGACTGGTCCGGACGGGTCAAGTCGCCGCCGAGTTGCAAATTGTAGGGCGGATCCGCAAAGACCAGATCGACGCATTTTTCGGGAAGCGCGTTCATCGCTTCCACGCAGTCCCCCTCGATGATGCGGTCTTGCGCGACCGTGTCCATAACCCGCTCCTCATTCACCCGTTGACTCGTTCCGGCGACTCGAGTCCTGCGCCCGATTCGGAGCCATCCGCCGGTGATCCGGCTTGCTGTAAGGTTAACGCGAATCGGACGCGCCGCGCACGGAAGTTTAACCTCGGCCGCCGCGGGCCCGCGGCGGCGGTCTCAATCGTCGGCGGCGAGTTGGAATTCGTACAACACCGACGCGTCGTCGTGCTCGGTGGCCCCGCACGCGTCGTACAGCCGCCGTGCGGCGGTGTTCGAACGTTCCGTGAGCACCCAGGAGTCGCGGCAACCGGCGGCCCGCGCGGCGTCGAACATGACGCCCAGCAGCGCCTTGCCGAAGCCACGTCCCTGGAACGCGGCCGCAACCCCGAGTTCGTTGATCCACAACTCCGGCGCCGGCTTGTCCGGGTGCACGTAGATCACGCCCGTCGCCATGCCGGCGAGGACGCCGTCGGCGACGGCGCCGGCGATCACGTGGCGCGGGTCGCGCAAGAACTCGGCCGCCCGGCCGGGAACGATCGCGTCGTCGAACACGCCCTTCGCGGCGTTCTCCAGCAGGTTCATGTCGTGCGGGGTCAACAGGCGGACGTCGACGGTCATCTCAATTCCAAGCTCACGCGGCGCGGTCGGCGGCCTTCGACACCGGCGCGAACGACCGCCGGTGGATCGGGCACGGGCCCAGCGCGGCCAGCGCCGCTCGGTGGGCCTGCGTGGGATAGCCTTGATGGCGGGAAAAGTCATAGCCGGGCCACCGCGCGCAGGCCTGCGCCATCAGCGCGTCGCGCACGGTCTTGGCGATGATCGACGCCGCCGCGATCGAGGCGCACAGGCGGTCGCCTTTGATCACCGCGCGGGCCGGGCAGGCCAACGTCGGGATCCGGTCGCCGTCGATCAAGGCGGCGGCGGGCGCGTGCGGCAAGGCGGACACGGCCCGGGCCATGGCCGCCATCGACGCCCAAAGAATGTTCAGACGGTCGATCTCCTCCGGCTCGCCGACGCCGACGCCGACGTGGCCGACGGCCCGGATCTCGAGCGCCAAACGGCGGCGGGCGGCGGCGGACAGCAGCTTCGAATCGGCGAGCCCCTCGGGGGCCCGCGCCGGATCGAGGATCACGGCCGCGGCCACGACCGGTCCGGCGAGCGGGCCGCGCCCGGCTTCGTCCACGCCGGCGACCAAGCCGCCGATCTCTCGTTCCATCGCCCAATCGGCCATGTCGCGAACCATGACCGATTCCGCGACGCGGCGCGATCAGCCGCCGACCGGCGCCAGCGCAAACGCCAGCAACAACAGGAAAAGGCCGACGATCTGGGCGGCGAAACCGATCCGTTCGATCCAGCTCATCGGGGGCGAGGCTCTTCCAGGGCGTCGAACAAGGACGGCGCCGCCGGATCGCTCGGCCGCCGGAACAGGGAGTTGGTCAATTCGATTCGCGGCCCGTCGAGCCCGAACCGGCGACGGGCGCTTCGAAACCGCGCGGGGCGGGCGTCGGCGTCGCCCCGCGCCCCCTTCCCGCGCCGCCCCCACGCGGAGTCATAGGCGCGGCCGCCGCGCATGCCGCGCACCCGATTCATGACCTTCTTGGCGGTGTCGGGCCGCTTGGCGTCGAGCCATTCGGCGAACAGATCCTTCAACTCGTGCGGCAGCCGCAAGACGACGTAGCCGGCCTCCGTCGCGCCGGCGTCGGCGGCGGCCTCAAGGATCGCTTCAAGTTCGTGGTCGTTGAGCCCGGGGATCATCGGCGCCGCCAAAACGCCTGCCGGCACGCCGGCGTCCGCCAGCGTGCGGATCGCGCCGAGGCGTTTGGCGGGTGTCGACGCCCGAGGCTCCATGTCCCGCGCCAGCTTGGGATCGAGCGTCGTGACCGACACCGCGACTTTCGCCAGGCCGTCGCGCGCCATGTCGGCCAAAAGATCAAGGTCGCGGGCGACGAGCGACGACTTGGTGACAATGGCGAGCGGGTGCCGAAACCGCTGCAGCACCTTGAGCACGTCGCGGGTGACCTGGTGCGTGCGTTCGATCGGCTGATACGGATCGGTGTCGCCGCCGATGACCACGGTCGCGGGCGTATAGGCGGGCTTGCGAAGTTGCTTTTCCAGCAGCGCCGCGGCGCCGGGTTTGAAGAACAGCCGGCTCTCGAAATCGAGACCGGGCGACAGCCCGAGAAAGGCGTGGTTCGGGCGCGCGTAGCAGTAAACGCAGCCGTGCTCGCAACCTTTGTACGGGTTGATCGTCCGGTCGAAACCGAGATCCGGCGACGTGTTGAACGACAGAATCGACTTCGACGCCATGGGCGCGACGACGGTGTCGAGCCGCGGCCGTTCGTCGGGCGCCAGCGCCGGGTCGTACGGGCGTTCCACGTCTCCGAACCGGTTGGCGGGATTGGAGACGGCGCCGCGGCCGTTGAGGGTCTTGGGCGTCGCGTCGGTCATCGCGGCACCGTAGCCGACGCACGCGAACGAAACAAGAACAAAGAAGCGCCCTCAGCTCACTTCACCGCCGGCGACCGACGCAGGTTTGACCAACCACCTCCTCAATTGTCGTAGTAGGTGACGTCCTCGACGATGCGTCCGTTGCGGATCGTCAGAAATCCGGCGATCGGCAGTTCGATTCGGCCGTCCGGGCCGTCCCACGAGGCGACGAATTCGATCGCCGCGCGGTCGCCGTCGACGACGACGCTGACGACGTCGTCGCGCAGGCCGGGCAGGGAGTCGAAGAGGCCGCCGTAGACCTCCCGGAATTTTTCTTCGCCGCTCCAACCTGAGGGGTCGGTCGGCGAAACATGCCGCGCGTCTTCGTCGTACAGCGCCCACATGGCGTCGAGGTCGTGTCGATTGAACGCCGCGTACAGCTCGTCCACGAGGTCCGCCGGCGTACGGACGCGACGCAGCTCCGCCTGCGCGAAAATCTCAGCTTCTCCGTCGACGATGACGGCGTCTGTGACGCGGAGGCCGTCATCGTCGGGCGCATAGGTCGAGCGCCCGGCCGTGTCGCCTTCGGTCCATTCGACGACGAGGGCGCCGCCGTCGAATCGCGGCCGCGTCGGCAACGCCGCGCCGCGGACGTCGAACCAGCGGCCTTCCGCGGTCGCCGTCATCGCCGCCGGATACAGGCCTTCGCCGGCGAAGCGGACCGGCCCGTCGTCGGACGCCGCTTCGACCGCGTACGTCAGCCGCCAAAAGCTGCCGCCGAGAGCCGGCTGAAACGTTGCGTCGACGGTGGACGGCAGACCCTGGAAGCGGCCGGAACCGGACCAGGCGCCCTGCAAATCGGCGAACGAGACGCTGTCTTGAGCCGCCGCGGCGGCGGCGCACCCGAGAGACGCGGCGATCGAAATCAAAAAGCGGTTCATGGCGCGGTGTCCTCGCGAAGCGGAACGAGCGGAATGTGAAGATCGACGCGGCGCCGGTCCGGAGGCGCGTCGTTCGGCGTATCGACGTAGGTCGTGAAGATCGGCGCGTCGCGGAACTCGAAGCCGCCGTTCTTGACGACCGCGGCGTATAGGCCGGCGTAGACCGCGTCGATGTCCTCGTAGCGCCCGACATGGCGCGCGGACGCGTACAAGCCGCCGCCGATCTCCAGCACCCGAATTTCGTCGTCCGCCATGGAGTCGGCGTGGTCGCCGAAATCCATGCAGCAGTCGTAGCGCCGGACGTCGAGCGGGACCTCATACAGGTCGTCGGACGGAACCCCGTGGACTCCGCGCAATGAGTCGCCGAACCCGAGTGCGATCGCGCGGTCGAGCAACGCGCGGTAGCCATGGGCGAGTTTGTCAGGCGGGCCGGCGCGCGTGATCGCGGCGACCTTGAACGGCTCCACCGACACCAGCGTCACCTCGACGCAAGCCGGCTCGACCGCCGCCGGGCGGGCAAGCTTGTCGGCCAAGGCGTCGAGCCCGTCGGTCTTCGCTTGCGACGCGGTCTTGCCGGTCAGAGCGCGAAACGCCTTGGCGAACGCCTGGCTCGACTCATAGCCGACGGCGAAGGCCACGTCGGTGACGCTGGCGCCTTCGTCGCGCAAAAGCGACACGGCGCGGGCGATCCTCAGGCGACGGACGGTCTCTTGCACGGTCTCCCCCGTCAACGCGCGGTAGACGCGGTGAAAATGAAACGGCGACATGGCCGCGTGTTCGGCGAGTTCGCGGACCGTCGGCGGATCGTCCAGCCGGGCCTCGATCGCCGCGACCAACGCAGAAATGCGCTCGGCGTGGTGGGACTGGGTGCTGGTTCGCACAGGCTGTTTCTCCCTTCGGCGTCGGAGGAAAGCTAGCGCGGCCGGGCGGCCTTTGCGTGTCCGAGAGTGCGAACTTCAGGCCGGCGCCTAAAAGCGGCGTCGCTCAGTCTGCGCAGGCGTAGGTGAAGCCGTCGGCGCTGACGGTGCAGCGCGAACAGCTCAGGACCAGGCGCTTGTCGCCGGCTGAGATCGAGCCGTCGTCGTGGCCGTAGCGTTCGTTTTCGCGCCACTCCGCGGTCTTGCCGGGCGTGTAGTGGACGTAGGAGCCGGGCCAGTCGTTCTGGTGCCAGATGCGGATCATGCCGAGGCTCGACACATAGACCTTCGTGTCGACCCATTCGGTTACGAACGGGCTCGGCTGCTGGCCGCGGTTTTGACGCTGCAGCGCGCCGTCGATGACGCGGAAGCTGGTCGTGAAGCCGGGCAGCGTCGGGTAGCACCAGTCGTCCTCGAGCCAGGCGAAATCCGCCGGCCGGGCGACCTTCCAGTATTCGTTCGGAAACGACGACGGCAGATCCACCGATCCCGCCCGCGCGGCGGTCTCGCCGGACCACCTGACGAACTCTTGCACCGCGGACGGCGCGCTCAAGGCGGCGGCGACGGTGCCGAGACCGCCGACCGCGGCCCACAGCGTCCACTTCGGCCGTTTTTTCTTGCTCGGCGTCGGCGCCGGCTGCGGATCTTGAGTCATGGTGCGGCCCCCCGGAACGGCGATCCGCAATTATCGCCGCTCCGGGGTCGCGCTCAAGCCGTTTTCGCGGGCGCCTCCGGCGGCCGTGCGAGGAGCCGGTGGGCGACGAACAAGACGCCGGCGCCGAGCGCCAGACCGGCCCACCACGGCAAGCCGAAGCCGACCGGGAGGGTGCCGAAGATCACCGCCGCCGAGCCGACGATCAGCGCGTACGGCATCTGGGTGCGCACGTGCTCGATGTGGTCGCACCCCGACGCCAGCGACGACAGGATCGTGGTGTCGGAGATCGGCGAACAATGGTCGCCCCAGACCGCGCCCGCGAGCACGCAGGCGATCGCCGAATAGAGCAGCGGCGCCTGGTCGGCGGGGATGCCGCCGTTGTCCCCGATCATGGCGGCGACGAGCGGGATCACCAACGGAATGAGGATGCCCATGACGCCCCAGCTGGTGCCGGTGGCGAAGGCGGTCGCCGCGGCGATCACGAACACCAGCGCCGGCATCACCTCGACCGGGATCGTCTCGCCCAGCGTCGCGACGAGAAACTGGGCCGTGCCGAGCTGCTGCGTGACCGACGACAGGGCCCAGGCCAGGATCAGCACCATCACCGGCGCCGTCATATCCTTCACGCCGTCGCCCCAGGCGTCGAACACCGCCGACAGTCCCATGATCCGTTGCGACAGCGTCAGCAGAATCGCGGTCGCCGCGCCGGCGAACGAACCCCACAACAGCGCCGCGTAGGAGTTTGAAGAGCCGATGATCGCGCTCACGGTGTCGCCTTCGCCGGTGATGAACAGGCCGGCGACGACGACGCCGACGAGCACCACGATCGGAAGGAAGGCGTTGAGCGCGTTGCCGTCGCCGTCGTGCGGTTCGACGGGAATCGTCGCGCCGCGCGTCGGCCGTCCGGCGACGGCCTGGCTTTCGGCCTTGCGCATCGGCCCGAAGTCGCGGCCGGTGATCGAGATCAACAACACGAAGGCGAGCGCCAGCAGCGGATAGAAGCTGTAGGGAATGGTGTTGAGAAACACGAGGTAAGGCTCGTCGAAGCCTTGCAAGTCCTTGGTCGCGTCGCCGATCAGGCCGACCTGGTAGCCGACCCAGGTGGTGATCAGCGCGATGCTGGTGATCGGCGCGGCGGTCGAGTCGACGATGTAGGCGAGCTTTTCGCGCGAGATCTTCATCCGGTCGGTGATCGGCCGCATCGTGTTTCCGACCACGAGGGTGTTGGCGTAGTCGTCGAAAAA
>JAJFFL010000017.1 GCA_021776705.1 Alphaproteobacteria bacterium | reverse complement strand
CCCCGACCACCGGCGCAACGCTCGCGCGGGGCCGAAGAAGCGGCGCCTGAGCGTTTCGGGATCGGCCGGCCGGACGAATCCGGGAACCGCGATCGCGGCGTCCTCGGGCGCGCCGCCGCGGGCGCGCAGGAGCTGTTCGGCGCGTTTGCGTCCGCTGTCGGAATGATCCGGATTGACCGCCGCGGCGGCGAGCTCGGCGCGGCTCAATTCGTCGAGCTTGTCGGCCTCAGGCCCGATCAGGTCGCGCGCCCGCGTCAGGAACCGGCGGGTGCGGACGGCGCGAATTCGTTGCTTGTAGGTCGCCGCCACGTCACCCCCGATCCCGGATCCGGCCCCGTCCGCCGGCCGAACGTCGATCATCCGATTTTTGCGCCCGATGAACACCCCGCCCGCGGCCCCGGCCTCGCCGGAGGTCGCCGCGCGTGCTTTCCCTTCGCCTCCGGATCGCATAGCTAAGCGGCGGCGGGCGCGCCAGCCGCCCGCCCGCTTTCGTCCCGCCCGATGGAGTTCCCCATGTCCGCGACGCGCACCGAAACCGACAGCTTCGGCCCGCTGGAGGTTCCGGCCGGCAAGTATTGGGGCGCGCAGACGCAGCGCTCGCTGATGAACTTCAAGATCGGCGGCGAGACCCTGCCGAAGCCGCTGATCCGCGCCCTCGGCGTGGTCAAGCGCTCGGCCGCCCTGACGAACAAGGACCTCGACAGCCTCGACGCCAAGCTGGCGGACGCGATCGTTGAGGCCGCGACCGAAGTCGCGGAAGGCAAGCTCGACGATCATTTTCCGCTTGTCGTCTGGCAGACCGGCTCCGGCACGCAGTCGAACATGAACGCCAACGAAGTGATCGCGAACCGCGCCATCGAATTGCTCGGCGGCGAGATCGGCTCGAAGTCGCCGGTGCATCCCAACGACCACGTCAACCGGTCGCAATCGTCCAACGACACCTTCCCGACCGCCATGCACGTCGCCGCGGCGGAGGAGTTTCACCACCGGTTGCTGCCGGCGCTGCAGGCCCTGCGCAACGCGCTCAACGACAAGGCGGAAGCGTTCAAGGCGATCATCAAGATCGGCCGTACCCACTTGCAGGACGCGACGCCGCTGACGCTTGGCCAAGAGTTTTCCGGCTACGTCGCCCAGATCGACCTCGGGATCCGCCGCGCCAACGAAGGCCTGGCGTATCTGTGGCCGCTCGCCCAGGGCGGCACCGCGGTCGGCACCGGGCTCAACGCCAAGCCGGAGTTCGCGGCGCGCTTCGCCGACCATGTCGCGGCGTTCACCAAGCTGCCGTTCGTCACCGCGCCGAACAAGTTCGAGGCCCTCGCCGCGCACGACGCCTACGTCTCGGCGCACGGCGGCCTGAACACGATCGCGGCGTCCCTGTTCAAGATCGCCAACGACATCCGGCTGCTCGGCTCGGGGCCCCGGTCCGGTCTCGGCGAACTCAGGCTGCCGGAGAACGAGCCCGGCTCCTCGATCATGCCGGGCAAGGTGAATCCGACCCAGTGCGAGGCCCTGACCATGGTCTGCGCCCAGGTGATGGGAAACCAGACCGCCATGACCGACGCCGGCAGCCAGGGGCACTACGAACTCAACGTGTTCAAGCCGGTGATGGCCTACAACATGCTGCAGTCGATCCGGCTGCTCGCCGACGCCGGCGTGTCGTTCACGGACAACTGCGTCGCCGGGATCGAAGCCGACGAAGCGCGCATCGCCGACCTGATGAGCCGCTCGCTGATGCTCGTCACCGCCCTCGCCCCGACGATCGGCTACGACAAGGCCACGGAAGTCGCCAAGAAGGCGCACAAGGAGGGCACGACCCTCAAGGAGGCGGCGCTGGCGCTCGGCTACGTCGACGCCGCGACCTTCGACAAGGTCGTGCGCCCGGAACACATGATCGGGCCGAAGTGACCAAGGTCGTCAATCTCCGTCAGGCCCGCAAAGCCAAGGCGCGCAAGGACAAAGCCGCCGCGGCGGCGGCCAACCGGGCCAAGTTCGGGCGCGACAAGGCGGACAAGGCGCGCGACGCCGACGCCTCCGACCGGCTGGCGCGCCATGTCGACGCCCACGAGCGCGACAAGGACTGAGGTCTGAGGGCGGGCGAATCCGGTCGCCATGTGCACCGCGCGATTGAACGCGGTTCCCCAATACCGTGAAGCTGCAATTGCCGGACGCCTGACAGGCGTAACCGGTTGCCGCGCGAGTGGCGCCGTGTTTGCTGTGGAAATGTCGACGCCGTTTTGGGACACGACGGCCCGACCGAGGAGACTTCAGATGCGCACCACATGCTTGCTCGCCGCCGGGGCGCTGACGCTCGCCGCCGGCGCCGCCCACGCCCAAAGCCCCGCCGAACGCGAGGCCGGGTTCACCGCCGAGGCTTATTTCGGCGCCACCAACAACACCGTCGACGTCGACAACTTCGAAACCGGCGCGCTGCGCGACAGCGAAAGCGCGGAGTTCTTTTCGCCGAACTTCGGCGGCGCGGTCGGCTACCGCCATCCGATCGGCGACAACGTCGTCGTCGGCGGCGGGGTGTTCCTGGAAGGTTATTCCGGCGACGAAACCACCCGCGACGAGACCGTCATCGTCGTGGGCGAACCGCTGAAAGTCGCGGAAAAAACCGCCCTCGGCACCGCCTACGGGGTGCGCGCGCTCGCCGGGTACGCGCTCGACGGCCCGCCGATCCTGATCTACGGCTCCGCCAGCTACGGCTGGGCCGGCATTGAAAAGACCCGCAAACGGGGATCCACGGTCGGCGTCTTCGACCGCACCGCGGCGTTCACCGAAATCGCGGCCGGCGTCGAATACGACTTCGTCGACGGCGCGGCCGTGTTCGTCGAAGTCGCCCACCGCGATTTCGAAGACATCACCATTCAATATGAAAACGCCCGGGCCTTCGGCGACTTCAACGCCGACAGCCAGCAAGCGCGCTTCGGCGTGCGGTTTCACTTCTGAGCGCGGATCGGTCGAACGGCGGTCGTCGCGGGAGGCGGACAT
>JAJFFL010000160.1 GCA_021776705.1 Alphaproteobacteria bacterium | reverse complement strand
CGTACGTCGTTGCGGAGCGCACCCGGTTGACGATGAAACCCGGCACGTCGCGTGCAAAAACGGCGATCTTGCCCCAGCTGGCCATGAGCGCCTTGGCGTCGGCGGCGACGCCCGCGTCCGTCGCCGCGCCCGACACGACTTCGACCAGCTTCATCACCGGCGCGGGATTGAAGAAATGAAGGCCGAGAAACCGAGCCGGTCGCGTCAAATCCGTCGCCAACTCCGTCACCGACAATGACGACGTGTTTGTGGCCAGCACCGCGTCCTCGCGCGTGATCGACTCCAGCCGCCGAAACAGCCGCGCCTTCACGCCGGTGTCCTCGACGATGGCTTCGATCGTCAATTCCGCGTCGGCGAGATCTTCGGCTTCAAGTGTCCACCGCACCCGCCGCCGCAGCGCCTCGGACTGGGCCGCATCAAGTTTGCCGCGCTTGACGAGCGCCGCAGCCCCTGTGGCGAGGGCGTCGCGCCCGCGCTCGAGAGCGTCAGCGTCGCGGTCGAGGACTAAGACCGAGTGGCCCGCCTGCGCCGCGACCTGGGCGATCCCCGCCCCCATGGCGCCGGCACCGCAAACGCCGATGACGGAACGGTTCGACAGACTCATTGGTCGTAGTCCACGACAACCGTATTGGAGATTGGACGGCTTTGGCACGACAGGACGTAACCGGCCTTCACCTCATAATCCTCCAGCGCGTAGTTGGCCGCCATCTCCACCTCGCCCTTGACGATTCTGGCGCGGCACGTGGAACAGACCCCTTTGGTGCAGGAGTAAGGCGCGTCGAGATTGGCGGCCCGCGCCGCCTCGAGCACCGTCTGGCCAGGCGCGACGTCGATCTCATGCGCGGCGCCGTCGAGGATGATCGTCGCCTTGGCGGCGTGCGCGGTGGGGTCCGCGACCCGCGCCGCGGACGTGGTGGCGCGACCCTGCTGCGGCGCGCCGAAGCGCTCGATTTTGATTCGGGACTCATCGACCCCGCGCGCCGTCAGGGCCTCGGAGACCGCGTCCATCATCGGCTCCGGCCCGCAAATGAAGGCCAGGTCCGCGTCGTCCACGCGCAGCCAGGAATCAAACAAGGCGTCGCATTTGGCGCGATCGAGCCGGCCCGTAAACAGCTCGATCTCCTCGGCGTCGGTTTCCAGCACGTGCACGATCGAAAACCGGCCGAGGTAACGATTCTTCAGATCCTCGAGCTCTTCGCGAAACATCACCGCCGACAGCGATCGGTTGCCATAGACCAGCGTGAACTCGGAGTTCGGTTCCGCGGCGAGCACGGACTTAATAATGGAGATGAACGGCGTGATGCCGCTGCCGCCGGCGAATCCAAAGTAGGACTTGGACTTTTCGGGTTCGATCGGCGCGCAAAACCGACCGGCCGGCGGCATCGCGTCGAGAAGGTCGCCAACGCTGAGATTGTCGTTGGCCCAATTGGAGAAGCAGCCGCCGTCGACGCGCTTGACGCCGATGCGCAGGACGCCGTCGTCCTTGCCGGCGCAGATCGAATAGTTTCGCCGCAGTTCTTCACCGTCGAACTCGTGACGAAACGTCAGGTACTGACCTGGAATGAACTTGAATCGTGCGACGTCGCCGTTGTTCGGCTCCAGCGTGACGACAATCGAGTCGCGCGTGTCACGTCGAATGTCGGCCACGCGCAAGGGATAAAACTGCGCCATACAAGGTTCGCTCAAATGCTCTTGAAATAGTCGAAGGGTTCCAGGCATGTCCGGCATCGGTAGCTCGCCTTGCACGGCGTCGAACCGAACTGACTGACGCGCTCCACGTCGTCCGAGCCGCAGCGCGGGCACCCGGCCGGAGCGCCGGATATCAGAGCGCCCGCGCACGACGCGCCCTCGTCCGGCGGCGCGATTCCGTAGGCTTTCAGCTTGTCGCGGCCTCGCTTCGTGATCGCCGCCGTGGTCCAGGCCGGCGCCAACTTCGTCTCCAGCCGCAACTTTTCGATTCCGCGTTCACGCAGCGCCGTTTCGATGTCGAGGGCGATCACGGCGGTCGCGGGACAACCGGAATAGGTCGGCGTCACGGTCACCACGAGTTCGTCGCCGTCCCAGCCCGCGTCACGGACGATGCCGAGATCAACGACCGACACGACGGGAATTTCCGGATCCGGGACGTCGGCGAGCCACGACCAGACGTCGTCCAGCGACGGGCGGGACGCCAGCGCCGCCATCACCATGCCGCTCCCGGATGGGCCCGTTGCAGCACCTGCATTTCGGCCAGCAGATAGCCGAGGTGTTCCGTATGCCGCCCCGACTTGCCGCCGGTCTGCATCCACACTGTCTCCGGCGGCGACAACGTGGCGTCGGCCAACACGCGATCGACCGTCCGGTTCCAGGCGTCGCGCACCTCGTCGAGGTTCGGCGCAACGCCGGCCTTGGCCAGAGACAGCTCGACCTTGTCGGCCTCAAACAGCTCGCCGGTGTAGGGCCAAAGCAAATCGAGCGCGTCCTGCATCCGCCGTCGGCTTTCCGCCGTGCCGTCGCCGAGTCGCACGACCAGATCCGCGGCGCGCTCGAGATGGTAGGCGACTTCCTTCAACGCCTTTTGGGCGATTTCCGCGACACGCGGCTCGCTTGACTGAACCAGCCGCTCGAGCATTGCTTGATGCCAAGCGTCGAATAGAAACTGGCGCATCAGCGTCTGGCCGATATCGCCGTTCGGCTGCTCGACGAGCAGGGCGTTTCGAAATTCACCGGAGTCCCGCAAGAACGCGAGCGTGTCCGCGGTCGCCTTTTTTCCCGACAACTCCGCCGCGTAGCCGAGCCACATCCGAGTCTGACCGATGAGATCCAACGACACGTTGGCGAGCGCGATGTCCTCCTCCAGCGCCGGGCCGTGGCCGCACCACGCCGACACGCGCTGGCCGAGGATCAGACAGTTGTCGCCCATGCGCAGAGAGAATTCCTTGAGCGCCGCCTTCGACATCACATCGGGCCCGCTTCGTCTGGAATGTCGTAGAATGACGCGTGGCGGTAGACTTTGGAATTCGCCGGTTCGAACAGCGGGCCCTTCTCGCCCGGCGAACTCGCGGTGATGTCGCCGGCCTTCACCACCCAGATCGAAACACCTTCGTTGCGCCGGGTGTAGACGTCGCGCGCGTTGCGGATCGCCATCTCCGCATCCGGCGCGTGCAGGCTGCCGACGTGGCGGTGGCTGACGCCGTGTTGGCTTCGGATGAAAACTTCCCAAAGCGGCCATTCCTTAGACATCTCAGATCTCCTATTCCGCCGCCATCGGGCGGGCGGCCGCGGCCTTCTTCTCCGCGTGCGCCATCAGGCCGTCGCGAAACCACGCCCCGTCCTCCCACGCCTTCACACGGGCGCCGAGTCGTTCGCGGTTGCACGGTCCGCCGCCCTTAAGGACGCGGTGGAATTCGTCCCAGTCGATCTCGCCGAAGTCATAGCCGCCCTTGTCCTCGTTCCATCTTAGGTCCGGGTCCGGAACCTTGATCCCAAGGAGATCGGCTTGGGGTACGGTTTGATCGACGAATTTTTGGCGGAGTTCGTCGTTGGAATAGAGTTTGATCTTCCAGGCCATGGATTGCGCCGAGTGCACCGACTCGCCATCGGGCGGCCCGAACATCATCAGCGACGGCCACCACCACCGATTCAGCGCGTCTTGCGCCATCGCTTTTTGGCCTTTCGTGCCGGCGCAGAGCTTCATCATGATGTCGAAGCCCTGGCGCTGGTGAAAGCTTTCCTCTTTGCACACCCGGATCATGGCGCGGCTGTAAGGGCCGTAGGAGCAGCGCTGAAGCGGCACCTGATTCATGATCGCCGCGCCGTCGACGAGCCAGCCGATGGCGCCGATGTCGGCCCAGGTCAGGGTCGGATAGTTGAAGATCGACGAATACTTGGCTTTGCCGGCGTGCAGCTGTTCGAGAAGCTCGTCCCGCGTCGCGCCGAGCGTTTCCGCCGCGCAATAAAGGTAGAGGCCGTGGCCGGCTTCGTCCTGCACCTTGGCGAGCAGGATCGCTTTGCGTTCGAGCGTCGGCGCGCGCGAAATCCAATTGCCCTCCGGCAACTGGCCGACGACTTCCGAATGCGCGTGCTGCGAAATCTGCCGGATCAACGTCTTGCGGTACGCCTCCGGCATCCAGTCCTTCGGCTCGATCCGGTCGTCGGCGTTGATCCGCTCCTGGAACGCGCGCTCTTTCGGCTCCATTTCGTCAAGCGCCTTCACGCCCAACGAGTCGGTCTTGATGTTTTGCGTGTACATGCGCGGGGCTCCGAAAACCGCCTCGATCCTACAATTCGCCGACCGATCGTTCAACTAATTCCGATCGGCGTTGACGGGCGGATTTGCAGCCGCCTACGGTTGGTCGGCGCGCAGGGCGCATCGGGTTCGCGGACGGAGCGGAGCTCACCTGACACGAACGACCCAACGCATCGTTCTCGCTTCCTTCATTTCGCACGCATGTGGTCACGGGCTGGCGTAGCGAATCGCCGAAGCTGGAAAGAATGTCGCTCATTCCTTCGATTGTGCCGCGTTGGCGAATTCTGGACCGCAACGACATCGCACAATTGAAGATTCGCGCGTGAAACGCGTACTTGCGCCGCAGCGGTACGCCGCCCGGACTCGGGCATGCACGCAACGCCCATACATGAGCCAACGAATCCGCGAAGAGTCAGATCAATGCCCGCGGCGAGTCAATTCAAACTCGCTCTAGTACGACCGCGATCCCTTGCCCGACGCCGATGCACATCGCGCACAGCGCATGACCGGCGCCGCGGCGGCCCAACTCCTCTGTCGCTGTCAGCACCAAACGAGCGCCCGACATGCCGAGGGGATGGCCGAGGGCGATCGCGCCTCCGTTGGGGTTCACAAAGTCGGCGTTGTCGGGCAACCCAAGTTCGCGCAGCGACGCAAGCGCTTGAGACGCGAACGCTTCGTTGAGCTCGACCACGTCCATGCCGCTGATCTTCAGTCCCGCTTTCGCGAGCGCCTTTTGCGACGCCGGAGCCGGACCAATTCCCATGATCCGGGGCGGCACGCCGGCGACGGCGCCGGCGACGAAACGCGCCCGCGGAGTCAG
Source organism: Alphaproteobacteria bacterium (assembly GCA_021776705.1). Taxonomy (GTDB): domain Bacteria; phylum Pseudomonadota; class Alphaproteobacteria; order Caulobacterales; family Maricaulaceae; genus JAJFFL01. The sequence continues at coordinate 4,389 of JAJFFL010000160.1, read as the reverse complement.
GCTGTGCGCCTTCAACGCCGCTTCCGACGCGACGATCAGCGCCGCCGCCCCGTCGTTGACGCCGGAGGCGTTGCCGGCCGTGATCGTGCCGTCGGCCTTCACGAACGGCTTCAACGCCGCGAGCTGATCGAGGCTGGTCGACCGCGGATGCTCGTCGGCTTCGACGATGGTTGGATCGCCCTTCCGCTGCGGGATCAAAACCGGCGTGATTTCGGCGGCAAGACGGCCGGAGGCCTGGGCCGCCGCGGCGCGCTCCTGACTGCGCAAGGCGAACGCGTCCTGATCCCGGCGGGCGACCTTGAATTCTGCGGCGACGTTTTCGGCCGTTTCGGGCATCGAGTCGACGCCGTGCTGAGCCTTCATGCGCGGGTTGACGAGCCGCCAGCCGATGGTGGTGTCGAACATGTCGGCCGACCGCGAATACGCCGTCTCAGCCTTGCCCATGACGAATGGGGCGCGCGACATCGACTCGACGCCGCCGGCCAAAATCAAGTCCGCCTCGCCCGCCCTGATCGCACGCGCGGCGATGGCGACGGCGTCCATGCCCGATCCGCACAGCCGGTTGACCGTCACGCCTGGAACCTTGACGTCGAGCCCGGCCAAGAGGGTCGCCATGCGCGCGACGTTGCGATTGTCTTCGCCGGCCTGGTTTGCGCAACCGAGGATGACGTCATCCAGCGCCGCCCAATCGACGCCGGCGTTGCGCTCCTTCACGGCGCGAATCGGGATCGCCGCGAGATCATCCGCGCGCACGCCCGCCAAGGCGCCGCCGTAGCGCCCGATCGGGGTGCGGACGGCGTCGCAGATAAAAGCTTCAGCCATGGTCGTCTCCCATATCCACGACGCCGCCGCCGATGGTCCGCATCAGACCCTGAGCCACGGCGATCGTCCGACCGTCCGCGGCGCGCACGACTGATTCAAAAACTCCTGCGCGACCTTCCACGGCGATCTTGCGCGATTCCGCGATCAAACGGTCGCCGGCGTGCGCGGGCGCAAGGAAATTGATCGACGCGTGTTGCGCGACGCTGGCGGCGTCGCTCGCGTTCGCGGCGTAGGCGAACGCCGTCCCGGCCAAGGAGAAAATCATCCCCCCATGCAGCGTGCCGTGCCCATTGAGCATGTCCGGGCGCACCGTCATCGCCACCTTCGCCCAGCCCTCTCCGCAGTCGACCAGTTCGAGGCCCCAGGCCTTGGCCGTGCTTTCGCGCGCAAAAAACGCTTCGATCAGGTCGCGGGCGCGGGCGTCATTCATCGCGTGCGTCTTCAATCACCGCGCCGCCGATCGATCGGGACAGTCCTTGAAAGACCGCGACGATGCGCCCGTCCGGGCCTCGCACCGTGACCTCGTAGACGCCGGTGCGGCCGTCGTTTCCGACTTCCCGGGCCTCGGCGACAAGGCGTTCGCCGGCGTGGGCCGGGCTGAGATAGGAGATCGACGCGCTCTGCGCCACGTTGACTTCGTTGCGCGAATTGCAGGCGTAAGCGAACGCCGTGTCGGCGAGCGCGAAAATCATCCCCCCGTGAGTCGTGCCGTGCCCGTTGAGCATTTCCGGGAGCACCGTCATGACGACGCGGGAGACCGCCTCGCCGGCCGCTTCGATTTCGAGTCCCCACGCCGGGCCGGTGCCCTCGCGCGCCAGCATCGTTTCGGCGACGCGCCGGGCGCGGGATGTCGCGTCTGTCGCCATGACGGGTTTCTCGCTTCAATTGACCGACCGATCGTTCCGTTAATATGGTCCGGCGCACCTCCGCGCAAATCCGGGAGCTCGCCCGAGGGCGATGACGCGCATGGCCTATGAGACTGTCGACCTTTCGATCGCCGGTGGCGTCGCGCGCCTGACGCTCAACCGTCCGGACCGGCTCAACAGCTTCAACTTGCAAATGCACGCCGAGGTCGCGGACGCTTTGGCCAAGGTCGAGGCGGAAGCGACGGTCCGCACCTTGATCCTCACCGGCGCCGGCCGCGGCTTTTGCGCCGGCCAAGACCTGTCCGACCGCGCCGTCGCCCCCAGCGACGGCGAAATCGACCTCGGGGAGTCGCTCGAAAAACGTTACAACCCGCTGATCCGGCGGCTGGTCGCTCTGCCGATGCCGGTCGTGTGCGCCGTCAACGGCGTCGCCGCGGGGGCCGGCGCCAACATCGCCTTGGCCTGCGACATCGTGATCGCCGCCAAGAGCGCGAAATTCATCCAATCGTTCGCCAACATCGGCTTGGTACCGGATTCCGGCGGCACTTGGATCCTGCCGCGACTCGCCGGCCAGGCCCGCGCCATGGGCCTGGCGCTGACCGGCGAACCGATCTTGGCCGAAACCGCCGCCGACTGGGGCCTAATTTGGAAATCCGTCGACGACGGCAAGCTCGTCGAGGAGACCGACTCTCTCGCCGCCAAATTCGCCAAGGCGCCGACCAAGGGACTCGCCGAAATCAAAAAGGCGATCCGGAATTCCTGGTCGGCGACGCTCGACGATCAACTCGACCACGAACGCGACGCGCAACGGCGAGCCGGCCGCTCGGACGACTACAAGGAAGGCGTCGACGCTTTCATGAACAAGCGACCGCCGCAGTTCACCGGGCGCTGAGGCGCCCCGCAAGGAGCCATTTATGGACGCCGCCACGCTCGAAAACTACGCCGTCGGTCGGTGGACGCCGGGCGCGTCGAATCTGGTCGATCTCCCGTCCGCGGTGACCGACGAAATCGTGGCGCGGACCAGTTCCGCCGGACTCGATTTCAAAGCTATGGCGAATCATGCGCGCACCGTCGGCGGTCCCGCATTGCGGGCGATGACGTTTCACGACCGCGCCTGGATGCTTAAGGATCTCGCGATCGCGCTCAACGAGCGCAAGGAGGAGCTTTACGCGCTCAACCCGCACACCGGCGCGACCCGCAAGGACGGCTGGATCGATATCGACGGGGGCGTCGGAACGCTTTTCAGTTTCTCGTCCAAGGGCCGCAAGGAATTGCCCGACGACAAAGTCCTGATGGACGGCATGGCGGAACAAATCTCGCGCCATGGGACCTTCATGGGACAGCACGTGCTGACGCCGCTGCAGGGTTTTGCGTTGCACATCAACGCATTCAACTTTCCGGTCTGGGGCATGCTCGAAAAGCTCGGCCCGACGCTCCTCGCGGGCGTGCCGGCGATCGTCAAACCTGCGACCGCGACGGCGTTTCTCGCCGAAGCCGCGTTCCGCATGCTGGTCGACACCGGCAGACTGCCGGAAGGCGCCGTGCAGTTGATCGTCGGATCGACCGGCGACCTGTTCGACCAGCTCACCGGTCAGGATGTGGTGTCCTTCACCGGCTCGGCGTCGACGGCCGCAAAGCTGCGCAATCACCCGCGCGTGATGGCCGAAAGCACGCGCTTCATCGCCGAACAGGATTCACTCAACGCGTCGATGCTTGGCCCCGACGCGACCGCCGACTCTCCGGAGTTCGACCTCTTCGTCAAAGAGATCGCGCGCGAGATGACCTCAAAGGCCGGTCAGAAGTGCACCGCGATCCGCCGCGGCATCGTGCCGGGGCCGCTGCTCGACGCGGTCCAGGACGCTTTGTCGGCCCGCCTCGCCAAGGTGACGGTCGGCGATCCGCGGCTCGAAGAGGTGCGCATGGGCGCGCTCGTAAGCCGGTCTCAGCGCGACGACGTGCGCGCCAAAGTGCTCGACATATCGCGTGAGGCGCAAATCGTCTTCGGCGATCCGGACAACGTCGAAGTTGTTGGCGTCGACGCGCAGAACGGCGCCTTCTTTTCTCCGATCCTGATGCGCTGCGACGCCCCCTGGTCGGCGCGCGCGGTTCACGACGTCGAAGCCTTCGGCCCGGTCGCGACGCTGATGCCGTACGACGGACTCGACGACGCGATAAAGCTGTGCAACCGCGGCCAGGGTTCGCTGGTGATGTCGTTGTTCACTCATGACCCGCACGCAACGCGTGACGTCGTTCTCGGTTCGGGCGCCTTCCACGGCCGAATCGCGGTGATCGACCGCGACAGCGCCAAGGAATCGACGGGCCACGGATCGCCCTTGCCGGTCCTGATCCACGGCGGCCCTGGCCGCGCCGGCGGCGGCGAGGAGCTAGGCGGCGAGCGCGGCCTCGCGTTCTACCAGCAGCGCGTCGCGGTGCAGGGCTTCCAGGGAACGGTGCAGGCGAGCTTCGGCGCGCCGGCCAAGGAGTAGGGGAGCGCGGCTACTCCGCCTCGCGGACGCGAGTCGTACGCGGAGTGACGAGCCTCGCGCGCTTGCGGTGAGTCGTGCGCGGTTCACCCCGCAGTGCCGTACTCTCCGCGCACGGGCGGATGCCCGCGCGCGCGAGGAAGGCGCCCCAGCGCCGGTCCCTCGTGAGCCGACCGCCCTAGGCGGTGTCGGCGTGTTGTCCATCTGGTTTCTTCCGC
>JAJFFL010000159.1 GCA_021776705.1 Alphaproteobacteria bacterium | reverse complement strand
GCGGCCGGAACGGCCGTAGCGGACGAAGTGCGTCGACCCGGCGAGAAGGTAGGAACAGCCGTAGTCGTCGACGCATTCGACGCCTTCGAACAGCGCCGGGCGCCCGTGCCGGTACGTCCGCTTGGTGACGACGAAGCAATCGGCGATGTAGCGGCGCCCGCCGTGATAGTGATGCCGGTAGGCGTCGCCTTGGTAGTCGTTGGGCCGGCCGTAGCGGTCGTAACCGGCGGGCGCGTAGTCGTAGTCGTAGCCGGCGCCGGCGCGCGACCGGACCCAGCCGTTGTCGTCGGCCGCCGCCGGCGCGGCGACCGCCAAAGCGCCAAGCGCTCCGCCGAGGGCGAAGGAGAGTCGGATGTCCATGATCAGCTCCGTGTTCCTCCCCCGCCCGGCGACACTGTCGCGGCGCGGCTGAAACCGGCATGAACGCGGCGTTCAGGTGTTCGGGCTCAGCGCCTCAGGACCACCGGCACGGCGGCCAGGAGCTGATCCTTGCCGGCGCTGAAGCCGCCCTTCACCCACAGCGCCTCGAGCGCCTTCAAGGCGGCGCCCATCTGCGGGCCCTTGGGCACCCCGGCGGCGTGCAGGTCGTCGCCGGTGACCGGAAACACCGGGCGTTCCCACGCCGCGACGTCGGCGATCAGGGCGCGCCAGTCGGCGGCCGGCGTCTCGCCCTGCGCGGCGTCGATCGCCCAGGCCAGCCGGGCGCGGTCGAGCACCGCCTGAACGTCGGCGGCGTAGAGCGTCTTGGCGAGGGTGTCGGAATCGCGGCCGACCAGCAGCCGCGGATTGACCGCCGACGTCGACCACGCCGACAGCCGCGCGGCCTCCGCGTTCGACAGCTTCAGCCGCCGGCGCACCCGCGCGGCGGTGATCTCGAGCCGCGGAATCAGGGCTTCGACCCGCAACAGCGGGTCCGCCGCCCAGCCTTCGGCGCGCTCCATGTCGACCAGGGCGCCGATGAGATCCAGCGCCACCGCCTCGGGCAGCGTCTGCTCCGTCACCCCGGCCTCCGCCATGGCGGCGAGGGCGGCGCGCGGGTCGGGCGCGGCCAGCAGCTTCTTCAACTCCTTCCACACCCGCTCGACCGACAGCCGCGTCATGCCGCCGGCTTGCGCGCCGCAGGCGGCGAGCCCGACCGCGTCCAGATCGCCCTTCCCGTACCAGGCGTGGAAGCGGAAAAACCGCAGGATGCGAAGGTAGTCTTCGCGGATCCGGGTTTCGGCGTCGCCGATGAAGACGACGCGGCCGGCGGCGATGTCGGCGAGACCGTCCTGCGGGTCGAACAGCGCCCCGTCCGGATCGGCGTAGATGGCGTTGAGGCGAAAGTCGCGGCGGGCCGAATCCTCGACCCAGTCGTCGGTGAAGGCGATGACGGCGCGGCGGCCGTCGGTCTCGACGTCGCGGCGCAACGTCGTCACTTCGACGCCGACGTGGTCGGCGACGACGGTGACGGTGCCGTGTTCGACGCCGGTGGGAACCGGGTGCAGACCCGCCGCTTCGACCGCCCGGACCACCTCGTCCGGCGTCAGCGGCGTGGCGACGTCGACGTCGTCGACCGGCGCGCCGAGCAGCGCGTTGCGCACGCAGCCGCCGACGAAGCGCGCCGACGCCGGCCGCGCCGCCTCCAGCGCCTCGACGACGCGCCGCGCCGGTCCGGCGCTCATCCAGGCATGCGCAGCCGGATCGAGGCGTGTCGTCACGAGGGCGCGTCCTCGGCGTCGTCCGGGTCGTCGGCAGGTTCGGCCGCGTCGTCGGCGTCGGCTTCGTCCACGGCCGCGTCGGCCGCCGCGCCGCGCACCTGATCCGCGGTGCGGGTGTTGCGCGGCGACGAGGCCGGCGGGTCGGGGGCCCGCAAGGGGTCGGCGGTCGGCGTGTATTGGAACCGCTCGTCGTCGTCCGCCGGCTTGTCGACGAAGTGCCCGGGCACCAGTTCGCCGTCGACGACCCGCGGGCCGATGTAGATCTTGCCGGTGTTCGCCGGCTCGTCGCGGTTGAGCACCTGCCACACCAGAGCGCCGACCGCGAGCGTCGCGCCGATCATCAGCAGGATCTGATACGGCGCGTCGTTGAGGTCCTCGCCGACCACCCGGCGGCGCGAGCGAATGATCGCGCGGACGGCGAAAAACAGCACGAACGGCGTCGCCGCGAGCCCCAGCTCGATGAGCGTCATGCGGAACATCGCCTAGCCCGCTCCGTCTTGGTTCAAACGGTCGTGCAGCGCTTTCAGCATGCCGGCGGTGGCTCCCCAGACATATCGGTCTTCAAACGGCATCTCATAAAAGTAGCGCTTTTCGCCGTTCCATTCACGCCAGGCGCGCTTGTGGTTGGCCGCGTCCATGAAAAACGCGAACGGGGCCTCGAACACCTCCTCGACCTCGCGCGGATCGGGAACCGGCGAAAACGCCGGATCCACCAGGCCGACGAAGGGCGTCACCTCGAAGCCGGTGACGGTTTCATAGGCGTCGAAGGCGCCGAGCAGTTCGACCTGCCCCGGCGCCATGCCGATCTCTTCCTCGGCCTCCCGCAAGGCCGCGGCGCCGAGCGAGGCGTCGCCGGGATCGACCCGGCCGCCGGGAAACGAGATCTGGCCCGCATGCTTGGTGAGCTCCGCCGCGCGCACCGTGAAAATCAGCTTCAGCCCGTCCGGCCGCGCGATCAGCGGCGCGAGCACCGCCGCCGGCCGCAGCGCCTTCGCCGTCGCCCCCGGCCCCGCCCCGTTGAGGTCGTAGTCCGACCGCGTCGCCGGCGCGGCGCCGGACTCGGGATGGTCGAGCGCGGCGCGCAGGCGCGCGATCACGGCGTCGGCCGGCGCGTCGGCGAGGGAAAGGGCGGCGAAAGCGTCCATGCAGAAGGGATATAGGGATTTGGAGAAGAGTGAACCTGCGTGGAGCGCATTGAGCCTCGCGAAAGGCGCCTTCCCCACGCTTCATCATAGAACGCATCGTCGCCGAAACGGCCGTAGACGCCGCCGCCCGTCGGGATGGCGCATCAAGCGGAGCGGATGCACTCTACCTTGCTTGCTGGTGAGGCGCGGCACGAACGCTGACGCGTAAGGACCGCGTGCGGCGCCCTTCGGCGCCTTCCGGGGAAGGTGCATTTCGCGTGCGCTCAATGCACCCTACTTGCTGACTTAGGTTATACTCCTAAGGAAGTAATGCCGGATAATTTTCATGTCCCGCGAGTTCCAACAGGTAGGTGAAGATTGCAATGTTTACTATCAAAGCTCTAATCGCGCTTTCGGCGATGGCGCAACTTTTAACAATCGAGAGCTGTTTTTTGCAAGACACCTCTCCCAAAAGTTTATCCGAAATCCAAGGTGTGAACTTCCAACGCGTTTTGGACGGAATCGATGGAGAACACATATTGCAGATCAACAGAGCTTGGTCTGAAATTCAGTGTAGATATACTGGCTCAAAAACAATAAGCATTATATTGCAGGATGTGAGCCTATACGTATTCAACGATGGACGCATTTGGATTGCATTTGATTTCGACCGTTCGAATAGAGATTACAACAAAAATGCTTTGGCAAATGCGTATGTGGTTTATAAGGACAATCAATTCTTGGAGGCGAAAATTTATAGTGCTGGAGATGTCTATAATAAAAACTCAACGGCCGAATGCTTGAACAATGAAGTTCATTGAGGCCACGACAAGTCGCATTAATCGGCCAGCGGGCGTAGGGTGCATTGAGCCTCGCGAAATGCACCTTCCCCACGCATCGAATTCAACGCCACCTCGCCGAAACGGCCGTAGACGCCGCCGCCCGTCGGGATGGTGCATCCGCTTCGCTTGATGCACCCTACCTTGCTTCGAATTCATCGCGACGTCGCCGAAACGCCCGTAGACGCCGCCGCCCATCGGGATGGTGCATCCGCTCTGCTTGATGCACCCTACGAAACCACGAAACCGCACGCGTCGGTCGACGGCCCGCCTCGCGCCTTGAGCCTTTCGGCTTGCACGCCTAGCGTGCGCTTGGCCGAGAGGACGCGCGATGCCGAACTATCGCCGCCGGTTCGTCGACGGCGGGACCTATTTCTTCACCGTCAATCTGCGCGACCGCGCCTGCGACCTGCTCGTGCGCCGCGTCGTCGACTTGAAGGCCGCCTATGTCGCGACGCGCGACCGCCATCCGTTCGAGACCGTCGCGCTCGTCGTCCTGCCCGACCATCTGCACTGCGTCTGGCGGCTGCCGCCGCATGACGACGACTTTCCGACCCGGTGGCGGCTCATCAAATCCCGCTTCACGCGACGGATCGGGATCGGCGCCGGCGAGGGGCGGCGCAAGGGCGAGCGCGGCGTCTGGCAGCGCCGGTTTTGGGAACACCTCATTCGCGACGACGACGACCTCGCCGTGCATACCGACTACGTCCACCGCAACCCGATCAAGCACGGTTTTGTCGAAGACCTTGACGATTGGCCGTATTCGACCTGGCATCGCCGGGGCGTGGGTTGGTGAGGCTGCGCGAACGAGGGCGCGCAACCGCCGCTCGCGACGCCCTTCGGCGTCGTCCGGGGACGGTGCATTTCGCATACGCTCAATGCACCCTACGCGCTGGCTAGGGGGGATTTGACATAGTTGCTATCAAACCCATCACTTTTGAGATCGCTCCGATCGTGTTTGATGAAGAACGGATCGCCTCTTCATCAATCCACGATCCAGTAAATTGGCGCAGAATATTTTATTCGCACGTGAGCATTTTTATAGCCGATAGAGATTTTGGAAGCATAGATTGTGCGCTTGATTTAAGTTCCGAAATCATTCGTTGTTTGAACGAGATTAGCTATTTTGGTGAAGACAAATCTATCGTTCGTTTTATGGAAAGTAAGTATTATTTGGGACTGCGCAAAACGTCTCACTCTGATGAAGTGACAATTCATTTCTCGGGCTTAGATTCGAATCTATTTTCCACAGACAATACGCGGTTTTTTCAATTGGATTTTTTGCAAATTTGCGAGGCGGCTTATTCATTCCACCAAGAGCTTATTTTGCGGGCTGTTGAAATATACCCAGATCTGAAATGTAGTGACGATTTCATGACAAACTGTCCGTTTGTTAGGCGAACTAAATAGATTCGAACATAAGCATCAACATCAAGCCCGCGTAGGGTGCATTGAGCGCAGCGAAATGCACCTTCCCGACCGGACCAAAGCTCCTCCCCCGCCGGACCTCGCCCCGCAAGGATTTCCGACCCCGATCCCTTCTTCCTTCTTGCGTCGCGACGCCGGTCTCGTCCGGGGACGGTGCATTTCGCGTCGCTCAATGCACCCTACGCGGCTGGCTATCGAATGTGGCGCACGCCTGACGAAGGTCGATTTAACCCCCGAGAATATTTAGATTGGTCAATTGGCGATCGCTTTCACATCGGCAATTAGGTGTGCCAGAATGAGAATATTTAAATATTACCTATTGTCAGGAACTATCGCACTAATTGCCTGCGGAGGGTGGACGGATTTTAGTCAGGAGCGCAGCCCATATATAGTTGGTGAGAGATTGCCAGAGCCGGTTTCACCATTGAAAATCGAATTTATCTGGGAGGATGCCAACGCTAAATTGTTCCTAACACGAGACGAGAGTGACATAAACCTAATCAGAGTAGACATACAATTTGAAGAAATTGAATTAGGCTGCAAAGCCAAATCATCATTTAATATGGAGCAATATGTTTTGGGACCATATATTGACTATTTGTACTTTGATGGTGGTTGTATTTTGAATGTCTTTTGGGAGGATATTGACTGGCCCCAGCAAACCAGAGTCAAGATCAACCCTGGCCGACAAGAATAAGCAAGCAAGTAGGGTGCATTGAGCGCATGCGAAATGCACCATCCCCGGCCGACCCGTCGATCCCCTGCGCCCGACGCCTGACGCCGCCTTCGCGCCGCCCCTCGGCGCGCATTGAATTGCGCCCCGCAAACTCCTTCCCCTTTCCCACCTTCGCCGCGACGCCAGTTTAGCTCCGCCGCGTTCGGAGGCGGACAGATTCCCGCGTATCACCGCGCAAGCGGCTTGAGACCCGCTCAGCGTCTTGAGAGCCTTGTCGCGCGCCGCGAGCCGTCGCTGAAGCGCTCCGAGCCCCGGCGTCGGGACGGACAAGCGCAGGCCTTGCGCGTCGGACAGCCGGGCGGCCGCCGGGCGTCTATCCGCGCCCCGCGGGCGCCCCGCGGGCGCGCCTGCAGGGGCGTTTTTCTACCCCGGCTCCACTCGTCCCAACTCGAACCTCGCCCCGTCCGACTCCACCGTCAGCACGCGGCCGCGTTGCGTGTCGCGGATCTCGGCGAGCTCCACGAGGTCGAAGAAGCACGGGCGCGTCATCAGGGCGTCGAGCTTGCCGCGCACCCGCACCAGGGGCGTCGGCGCGAGGGTGTCGGGGTCGGTCGAGACCAGGATCGGGTGGTCGGGGCCGGCGACGAAGACGTCGCCGACGTTGGTGGCGAAGGCGAGCCGCGGGCGGCCGTCCTCGTTCAAGGCGTCGACGCGCACCGCCAGCAACGGCGCGAGTTCGACGTGGACGACGATCTTTTCGACCGGCGTCACGAGATAATGAACGCCATCGTCATCTTTTCGTAAGATCCGGGCAAACAGCCGTACGAGACGCTCGCGTCCGATGCGGGACCCCTGATACCACCATGAACCGTCGCGGCGGATCTCCATGCCGATGTCGCCGCAATGTTCGGGATTCCACAGGTCGACGGGCGGCGCGTCGTCGGCCGCGTGGCCGCCGAGCGCCGTCATCAGGCCGTCGAGGCTGGAAACGTCAGCCGTCGCCCTGTTTTCGCCGTTCGCCGCGTCTGACATGGAATTGAACGCTCCGGCGCCGCACCTTCGGGTGGAACGGACCGGGCTCCCGTGGTCAACATCAAGGCTCCAGAGATAAGGGCGAACGTCGCATGAGCACAGCCGAAGAACAAATCGTCTCCGAAGCCGACGCCGCCGCCGAGCGCCTCGGCGAGGTCAAGGCCTCGATCGCGCGCTCGATCATCGGCCAGGACAAGGTCGTTGAACTGGCGCTCGCCGCGGTGATGTCGGGCGGCCATGCGCTGCTCGTCGGCGCGCCCGGCCTGGCCAAGACGCGGCTGGTGGCGACGCTCGCCGTCGCCCTCGGCCTCGACACCAAGCGGGTGCAGTTCACCCCCGACCTGATGCCGGCCGACATCGTCGGGGCCGAGGTCCTCGAGCAGGACGCCGCCGGCGCGCGTTCGTTCCGCTTCATCGAGGGCCCGGTGTTCTGCCGTCTGCTGATGGCTGACGAAATCAACCGCGCCAGCCCGCGCACCCAGTCGGCGCTGCTGCAGGCGATGCAGGAAGGCCACGTCACCGTCGCCGGCCGGCGCTACGACCTGCCGCAGCCGTTCCACGTCCTCGCGACCCAGAACCCGATCGAGCAAGAAGGCACCTATCCGTTGCCGGAAGCGCAGCTCGACCGGTTCCTGTTCGAGATCGACGTCGACTACCCGGACCGCGAGGAAGAGCGCGCCATCCTGCTGGCGACGACCGGGTCCGAGGAGGCCGAGTCGAAGCCGATCCTCAACGCCGGCGACGTGCGCTCGCTGCAGCGGCTGGTGCGCCGGATGCCGGTCGGCGAGCAGGTGCTGGAGTCGATCCTGACGATGGTGCGCCTGGCGCGGCCGTCGGAGACGACCTTGGAGTCGGTGCGCGACGGCCTCGCCTGGGGGCCCGGTCCGCGGGCCGGGCAAGCGCTGATGCTTGGCGCCCGCGCCCGCGCGCTGTTGCAGGGCCGGCTGGCGCCGTCGGTGGAGGACGTGGTCGAGCTCGCGATTCCGGTGTTGAAGCACCGCGTCGCGCTGTCGTTCGCGGCGCGCGCCGACGGGATCCGGTCGGAAGACCTGATCCGCCAGATCGCCGCCGAGATCGGCTAGGCCGATGGCGCCCGAGAACGCGCACGCCGCTCAACTGCGCCGCGGCGGCGAAACCCTCGCCGCGGCGCTGCCGCCGTTGGTGGTCGAAGCCGAGCGCATCGCCGCAACCGTGGCGCTCGGCGTCCACGGGCGCCGGCGCGCCGGTATGGGCGAAACATTCTGGGAATACCGCCACTACGAACGCGAAGACGGCGCCGCCCGAATCGACTGGCGCCGCTCGGCCCGTTCGGACGACCTGTTCGTGCGCGAAAACGAATGGGAGGCGGCGCAGTCGGTGTGGCTGTGGCGCGACGGCCGTCCGGGCATGGCGGTGGGCGGCGGGCGCAAGTTGCCGACCAAGAGGGACCGCGCCGCGGTTTTGACGATCGCGCTGGCGACCTTGCTCAGCCGCGGCGGCGAACGCATCGCCGTGCTCGGCGAAAGCCAGGCCCCCCGCGCTGGGCGCGTCGGCCTGTCCCGCGTCGCCCTGCGTCTCGGCGCCGGGCCGGGCGGTGTGGAAGCGATTTCGGCCGCCGCCATCGCGCCGCGCGGTCGGCTGATCTTGGCGTCGGACTTCTACGAACCGCTCGAAATCTGGCGCGACCGGCTCGCGCCGTTGATCTCGCAAGGCGTGCGCGGCGCCCTGGTTCACGTCGTCGCGCCGTCGGAGGAAGACTTTCCATTCAGCGGCCGGGCGCGCTTTGAAAGCCCCGGCGCCGGCGAAGCGCACGTCATCGACCACGCCCAAAGCGTGCGGCCGGCCTACCGCCGCCGCTTCGCGGCCCACAGGGACAGCTTGCGCGATCTGGCCCGCCGGGCCGGTTGGACGTATGTCTATCACCGTACGGATTCCCCGCCGGCGGAAGCGCTGCTCGCGCTTTACGCCGCTTTGGCGCCGGAGCGTCGATGACCTTGGCCCTCGGACCGATCGCCTTCGCCGCCCCGCTGGCGCTGCTCGGCCTTTTGGCCCTGCCGGTGATCTGGCGGCTGCTGCGCGCCGCGCCGCCGGCGCCGCGGCGCACCGTTTTCGCGCCGTTGCGGCTCTTGCTCGGGCTCGAGGCCGACGAGAACACCCAGGAGCGCACGCCGTGGTGGCTGGTGCTGCTGCGGCTGGTGGTCGCGGCGTTGGTGATTTTCGGCCTCGCGCGGCCAGTGCTGTTTCCCAATCAGGACGCCGTCGGCGCCGGGCCGCTGATCGTCGCCGTCGACGACGGCTGGGCCTCGGCTGGTGATTGGGACCGCCGCCAGGCCGCCGCCCTGGCGCACATCGACGCCGCCGCCCGCGACGGCCGGCAGGTCGTGCTGGTGCTCACCGCGCCCGACACCAGCCCGATCGACCCGCGCGCCGTCGACGCCGCCGTCGCCCGCCGCGACCTCGCCGCCGCCGCGCCCAAGGCCTGGGCGCCCGACCGCGCCGCTGCGGCTGAGGCTCTGACCGCGGCGCGCGACGCCGGACGCGTCCCCCGCGCCGCCGCGCCGCTGTGGTTCAGCGACGGGATCGACCACGGCGACGCCGCCGCGTTCGCGCGGGTTCTGGCCCAATTTGGAAGCGGCAAGGTCTACGCTCCGCCAGGGCGCGCCGCGCCGCTCGGCCTGCGCCCGCCGGTCGCCGAGACCAACGGTTTTTCGACCACGGTCGTCCGGGCGCGCGGCGACGGGGCCCGCGACGGCGCGGTCGTCGCGCTCGACGCCGACGGCCGCGCGCTGGGGCGGGCGCCGTTCGCGTTCGACGCCGACGCGACGCGCGCCGCCGCGGCGTTGGACCTGCCGCTCGAACTGCGCAACCGCTTGGCGCTTTTGCGCGTCGACGGCGCCGCCGGGGCCGGAGCGGCGCAGGTGCTTGACGACCGCTGGCGACGGCCGTCGGTCGGCCTCGCCGCGTCCAGCGCCGCGCCGGAGCGTCAGCCGCTGCTTGCCGACCTGCACTACGTTGAACAGGCGCTGGCGCCGTTCGCCGAGGTGCGCCGCGCTTCGCTCGCGCGCCTGGTGAGCGAAAAGCCAGGCGCGATCGTGCTCACCGACGCCGGCCGCGTGGTCGGCGACGAGGCCGACGGACTGGCGCGCTACGTCGCCGACGGCGGACTTCTGATCCGCTTCGCCGGCCCGCGGCTCGCGGCCCGCGCCGACGACTTGACGCCGATCCGGCTGCGCACCGGCGACCGGGCGCTTGGCGGCGCCTTGGCGTGGGACGAACCGCAAACCTTGGCGCCGTTCGCCGAGCGCAGCCCGTTCTTCGGCCTCGCCGCGCCCGGCGAAGTGACGGTGTCGCGCCAGGTTCTGGCCGAACCGACCCCGGACCTGAGCGAGAAAACCTGGGCCCGGCTCGCCGACGGCACGCCGCTGGTGACTTCCGAGCGCCGCGGCCGCGGCCGCATCGTCCTGTTCCACGTCACCGCCAGCCCGGAATGGTCGAACCTGCCGTTGTCCGGCTTGTTCGAGCAGATGCTGCGCCGGGTCGCCGCCTTCGCCGACGCCGGCCCTGCCGGCGAGACGTCCGCCGACGGCGTCTGGCGGCTGGAGCGCGCCTTGGCGCCGGACGGCCGCCTGGCGTCGCGCGGCGTCGACGCGGCGCCCCTGACGCCGTCGGAATTCGACGCCGCGGTCCCGGGTCCGGCGGCGCCGCCCGGCGTTTGGCGCAGCGGGCCCGGCGCGCGCGCGCTCAACCTTCTCGGCCCCGCGTCGACGCTCGCGCCGCTGCCGGCGCTGCCGGGCGGCCTGAC
>JAJFFL010000158.1 GCA_021776705.1 Alphaproteobacteria bacterium | reverse complement strand
CACCATCGACAGGCCGTCGCCCTGCACCGGCGGCGACGCTGTGCCGATCTCGGTCTTGATCCGCTCCGCCGACGTCTCGCCCAACAGCAGGTTCGACGTGCGGCGCAAGTAGTTGATGATCGCCTCGTCCATCTTGTCGCCGCCGACGCGCACCGAGCGCGAATAGACGATGCCGCCCAACGACAGCACGGCGACTTCCGTCGTTCCGCCGCCGATGTCGACGACCATCGAACCCGACGGCTCATCGATCGGCAAGCCGGCGCCGATCGCGGCGGCCATCGGCTCTTCGATCAAGTGCACGCGGCGGGCGCCGGCGGCGAGCGCGCTTTCGTGGATCGCGCGCCGCTCGACGGCGGTGGCGCCTGACGGCACGCAGACGACGATCTGCGGATTCACGAACGAGCGCCGGTTGTGCACCTTCTGGATGAAGTGCTTGATCATCTCTTCGGCGACTTCGAAATCGGCGATCACGCCGTCGCGCATGGGGCGAATCGCCTCCATGTGGCCTGGAGTCTTGCCCAGCATCTGCTTGGCTTCGACCCCCACCGCCCTAACGACCTTGCGGCCGTTTTGAATCTCAAAGGCGACCACCGAAGGTTCGTTGAGCACGACCCCGCGCCCCTTCACGTACACGAGCGTGTTCGCCGTGCCGAGGTCGATCGCCATGTCGGCGGACATCATTCCGAACAAGCTGGAGAGCATGGGGCGCTGAAAACCTTCTAAATGCGCGAGGAGAATTCGTGTCGCCTGATTCGCCTCATCGGCTTACGTTCTTGTGCGACGCCCCACCGGCGATTTCAAGCGCCGCGGCAGTGGATTGCAAGCGCTTGGTTAATCGGGATCCGTGTTCTCGGCCTGACGCAAGGCCCGCCGCCTGTGAAGAAGCGAGCGCGCCGCAAGCATCGCCGCGAGCCAGGCGGCGGCGGCGAGCGCGATCCAGAGGACGACGGTCCAGTCCGCGCCGCTCCACAAGGCCATCACGCCGCCGCTGGCGAACGCGACCAGCGCCGTCTTGGGCACGATTCCAAGCCCGGTTCCGGCCGCGAACGCCGGAAAACTCATCTGCGACACGCCCGCGGCCATGTTGACGATGATGAACGGGGCGGACGGGACGATCCGGACCGTCAGCGCGGCCATGAAGCCGTTGTCGCCGACGAAACGCGAAATCCGGTTCACCGCGTCGCCGCCGTAGCGCCGCACCACCCGGGCGCCGAAAAACCGCCCGACGTAGAAATCCACCGTCGCCGACACCATCGTCGCGATCCAGGAATACGCGAAACCTCTCACTGGTCCGAACGCCACCACGGCGACAGCGATCAAGACGAACTGCGGCGCGCCGACGAAGGCCGCCAGGGTGAACACCACGATCGCCGCCGGCAAGGACCACCACCGATCGGCGCTGGCCTGCAGCCACACCAGCCATGGCGCGTCGTCTTCGTCGAACACCGCCGACGTCTTGCCGATCACCAGCACCGTCACGACCGTCAGGAACAGGGCCACCGACACCAAGATCGCGCGCACGGCGCGGGCGTCCATGTTGGTGACGTAGCGAATGATGGCGTTCATGTCGTCGGTCCCCGGCGCGCGGGTCGTTTTACGGGCCTCAGCGGCGCCACGCCAGTTCGCCGGCCGTCGGCGTCATTCCGACGCGTCTTCCGCCGCGATCTCCATCAGTTTCGAGCGCTGAAACGCCAACAGCGCGATCTGCTTGTCGACAAGTTCTATCAGACGTCGCGCCTCCTGGGCGTCGACCTCCCCCGGCGTCGGGTTGTCCGCCGACAGGGCGTCGAGCAGCGTCCCGATCGTGCGCGCGTTCGACCGGCTCGATTGCGAGGCGATCCCGTGCCAGTCGGCTGGTTCCGCGTCGCCGACGGGCAGAAACACGCCGTGCGCCAGCAGCGCCAGGTGTTCGGCCGCGGCGGTGGCTTGGGCCTCCTCGGTGAGGCGAGCGACGCGGGCGAACGAAATCTCGCTGTCGTCGTCCGGGTCCGCCATGGCGTAAACGCGGGTCCGCGACAGATCGAGGTGCTCCATCACCTTGGGCACGCCCCCGGCCTGTTCGAACAGGCGCGCGACGACTTCTTTCGGGGTGCCGTAGTGGCGGCGTTTCATCGGCGTAAACGACATCGGCCAAGCGTCCTTCAGGTTTTGGTGTCGAGGGCGGCGGCGAGCGCGCGCCCGGCGTCTTCAATCGGATGATCGGCTTTTGCGGCGCGTTCGGCCAGAAACTTGACCTTGCCCGCGCGGGTTTCGGCCATCCAGTCGCGAGCGAACTGGCCGGACCGGATGTCTTTCAGCGCCGCGCGCATCGCCGCCTTGGCCTCGTCGCCGACGACGGCGGCGCCGGTGCGGTAGGCGCCGAACTCGGCGGTGTCGGAAATTTTCTCGTACATGCCCGCGATTCCGCGCTCGTACATCAGGTCGGCGATGAGCTTCACCTCCTTGAGCACGTCGTAATACGCCATGTGCGGCGCGACGCCGCCTTCTTCGACCAGGATCCGCCAGGCGGCGCGGACCAGTTCGACCATGCCGCCGCACAACACGGTTTGCTCGCCGTACAGGTCGGCGACGCACTCTTCCGCGAACGACGTCGGCATGATCCCCACCCGGCCGCCGCCGATCGCGGCGGCGTATGACAAGACCAGATCGAACGCGCCCGGTCGCGCGGCGTCGTGCGCGGCGACGATGCAGGCCAGTCCCGAGCCCTGCTCGTAATTGGCGCGCAGCCAATGACCGGGGCCTTTCGGCGCGCACAGCAGCGCATCGACGCCGGGCGGCGGCGTCACATAGCCGAAGTGAACCGAAAAACCGTGGCCGAACACCAGGGCGTCGCCCGGAGCCAGGTGCGGTTCGATGTCGGCGGCGAAGACGTCGGCCTGCAATTCGTCCGGAATCAGGAGCGTCACCACGTCCGCCCAGGCGGCCGCCTCCGGCGTCGCAAGCGCCGTGAGGCCGTCCGCCCGCGCCTGGTCCTCCGTCGCCGATCCCGGCCGCACGCCGGCGACGACGTCAACGCCGGAGTCGCGCAGGTTCAACGCCTGAGCGCGGCCTTGGTTGCCGTAGCCGACAACCGCCACCTTGCGCTCGCGGATCAAGCCGAGGTCGCAATCGGCGTCGCGCCAGACGCGAATCCCGGTCATTCGACCAGCGGGCGCACGTCCGGCTCGGCGTCCGACACCCCCAAGTCGACGGCCCCGCGCCATTCGCCGGCGGCGTTCCGGCGCCAAATCGTCACGTACTTGCCCGACGCGACCGGGGCGGCCCCGGCGTCGGCGCCGTCGTAGTAGCGCCACACGCCCCAGGTGTAGCCCAGATCGCCCGACGCCGCGGCTTCCGCGTCGCGCGGCTCCCACACCAGACGCTCATGTTCGGGCGCGGCGGCGAACGTCGCCCGTATCGCGGATTCGCCGACGACCACGGCGCCGCCGGGGCGGAACAAGATTCCGTCGGCGGCGTCCATGTAGGCGACAAACGCTTCCTCGAGGCCGTCGGTCTGCGCCATGGCGTTGAAAGCGCGGTCGGCGGCGAGGATCTCGGCTTTCGCCGCCTCGGCGCCCGACGTGGGCTCGCCCAACGGCCAAAACGCCGCCCAGTCCATTTTCGCTTGGCAGGCGCCGGCTCCGAGGAGCGCGCAGACGGCGATGATCGCGTGTCTCATGGTGATGGTTCCCTGCCCGGCCCCTCCGGACGTCGTCTATCGGCCAGGAACCCCTTCGGGCGCAAGCGCGGCGACGATCGCGTCGACGTCCGCGGCGGCGACGCGCGGCCATTCCACTTGCTGATTGCGAAACCAAGTCGACTGGCGTTTCGCGTACCGCCGGGTGTCGCGGGCGAGGCGCTCAAGGGCGTCGTCGCGGTTTATCCGGCCGGCGTCGAGATCGCCCAAGGTGCTGACGCCGAGCGCTTTCATCGCCGGCAGTTCCGGCGACAGGCCGCGCCCGATCAACGCCCGCGCCTCGGCGATCGCGCCGTGGTCCAGCATCCACGCGGCGCGGGCGTCGATGCGCGCGTACAAGACGTCGCGGTCCGGCTCCAACGCGATCCCCCGCCACGCCGCGCGCGGCAACGGCGGCGCGGTGTCTCGGCGCAGCGCCGACAACGGCGCGCCGGTCCCGAGCGCCACGGCGACGATGCGCAGCAGGCGCTGCTTGTCGGCGCCGAGCACCTTGGCGGTGGCGTCGGGGTCGCGCGTCTGGGCCTCGGCCCGCAAAGCCTCCACCCCGCCTTCGCGCAAGATTCCGAGCGCCGCGGCCTCGGCTTCGGGGCCCGGCTGCGGCACGTCGGCGAGTCCCTCCGTGAGGGCCTTGAAATAAAGTCCCGTGCCGCCGACCACGACAGCCCGCGCGCCGCGCGACGCAATTTCGTCCAAGGCGGCGCAGGCGTCGCGCAGCCATCGGCCCACGGAATAAACCTCGCCGGCGTCGACATGGCCGAACAGATGATGCGCGGCCCGCGCCGTGTCGTCCGGCGTCGGGCGGGCGCTGAGGATTTCGAGGTCGGCGTAGACCTGCATCGAATCCGCGTTGACGATCTCCGCCCCCAGGCGTTCGGCCAACGTTAAGGCCAGCGCCGTCTTGCCGCTTGCGGTCGGGCCCGCGATCAGCACGATCGGCCAGGTCGTCCAATGCCGGATCGTTTTTGTCGTCATGCCGAATGTCCGCTACGCCGTGGTGCTCGTCGCCAACGCCGCCGCCTTGGCCAAAGCCGGCGATCCCGTGGCGGAGGTTCTCGACCAGCATACCGCGGCCACCGGTGATTCGACGTGCGCCGTGGAAACTCGGCGCGTCCTCGCCGACGCCCCGATCGGGGCGGTCGAGCACCTGGTGCGTTGGACCGCCGATCCGGCGCAGCTGCGGCGGCGGCTCGCCGCGCGCCTGGCGGGCGCGCCCGTGGATGGGTGCGTCGCGCGCGGCGAAAACCGGCGCAAAAAGCTGCTGGTCAGCGACATGGACTCCACCATCATCGGCTGCGAATGCATCGACGAACTCGCCGCCGCCGCCGGCGTCAAGCCCCTGGTGGCGGCGATCACGGCCCGGGCGATGGCCGGCGAACTCGCGTTTGAAGACTCCTTGCGCGAGCGCGTCGCCCTCCTCGCCGGTCTTCCGCA
The DNA here is from genome assembly GCA_021776705.1 of Alphaproteobacteria bacterium. Lineage (GTDB taxonomy): Bacteria > Pseudomonadota > Alphaproteobacteria > Caulobacterales > Maricaulaceae > JAJFFL01. Next base: position 5,711 of record JAJFFL010000158.1, on the reverse strand, counting down.
CACGGCGCTCAAGCTGGTCTACGACGAACGGGTGCGGCTCAACCGCGGCGCCCGGGCGCTGGTGCGAACCATGCGCGACCACGGCGCGGAAACGCTGCTCGTCTCAGGCGGCTTCACGTTTTTCGCCGACCGGGTCGCCGAAGACGCCGGTTTCAGCGCGACCAAGGCGAACGTCCTGAATTTCAGCGGCGGCCGCCTGACCGGAACGGTGCAAGAGCCGATCCTGGGGCGCGACGCCAAGCGGCTGTGGCTGGAACGCGAAGCCGCGCGTCTCGAAATTTTCACCGACGACGTGATCGCGGTCGGCGACGGCGCCAACGACCTCGGCATGATGCAGGTCGCCGGTCTGTCGGTCGCCTACCGCGCCACGCCGGTTGTCGCTGACGCCGCCGACGGACGAATCGTCACCGGAGATCTGCGTTCAGCCTTGTTTTTTCAGGGATATACGCCGGACGAAATGTGGCGCCCGGAAGCGCCGGAGGACTAGCGCCCGACACTCGGGCGGACGGACTGGAAGACCAGTTGGCCGTCGCGGTTGATCAACAAGAGCACCGCTTTGCCTTCGTCCGCGGCGGCCTCCGCGACCTCCGTGGCCTCGGCGGGCGACGCGACTTTCTCCCACGCGATTTCTTCGATCACGTCGCCGCGGTTGACCTTTCCGGCGGCGTCCGAGCCGGCGTCGACGTCAAGAACCACGACCCCCGTCGCGTCCGCCGGCAGATTGAATTCGCGCCGCGTGTCGGGGTTGATCGGACCGAGGGTCAGTCCGAGCACGGAGGATGCCGCCGGCGCGGCGGCGGACGCCTCTTCGACCACCGCGGCGCGCGGCGTCTGCTCGAGCTGCCCGATCGTCAGCGCGGTCTCCATACGCTCGCGCTGCCGCAAGAATTCGACGTCGACCACCGACCCGATTTCGGCCTCGGCGACAAACCGCGACAAGGCGCGGTCGTCCTCCACCGGGCGATCGCCGAACGTCAGGATGAGGTCGCCGGGCTGCAGGCCGGCCTCTTCCGCCGGGCTGCCGGAGTCGACGCGGCTGACCAAGGCGCCGCGCGGCCGGCGCAGGCCGAAGCTTTCGGCGATTCCGGCGTTGACGTTCTGAATTCCGACGCCGATCCAGCCGCGGCGCGTTTCGCCAAACTCCAACAGCTGATCGACCACGGAGCGTGCGAGGTTCGACGGAATCGAAAAACCGATGCCGACCGACCCGCCGGACGGCGACAAGATCGCCGAGTTGACGCCGATCACCTCGCCCTCGAGGTTGAACAGCGGCCCGCCGGAATTGCCTCGGTTGATGGCCGCGTCGGTCTGAATGAAGCTGTCGTAGTCGCCGACGCGAATGTCGCGGTTGCGGGCCGAGACCACGCCGACGGTCAGCGTATTGCCGAGCCCGAACGGGTTGCCGATGGCGACAACCCAGTCGCCGACACGGGCGGATTCGGAATCGCCGAACGACACGTGGGGGAGCTCGATGTCGGTGTCGACTCGCAGCACCGCCAAGTCGGTGGCTTCGTCGGAGCCCACCAGCACGGCTTTCAGCACCAGGCCGTCGACGAACACGATTTCGATCTCGTCGGCGTCGGCGACAACGTGGTCGTTGGTGATGATGACGCCGTCGGCGTCGATGACGAAGCCCGAGCCGAGCGAATTCTCCGTGCGCGGAGCGCCGCCGAGGTAGTCGTTGAAGCGTTCAAGCGGCGAACCAGGCGGAAACTGCGGCAGGCCGCCCGCGACGTTCTGACTGGTGCGGATGTCGACGACGGCGGGACCGAGCCGTTCGGCGAGATCCGCGAACCCCTTCGCCGGCGCTTGCGCGGCGGCGGGCGCGGCGACGACGGCGGTCATTCCGGCGACGAGAGCGGCGAACAAACGAGTGGCGGCGACTGTCACGCAGTTGGCTCCTTCCCCCACGGCGCGCGCGGCGCGTCGAACGTCAGGCCAGGGGACGCCGAGACCCGCTCCAAATCAAGGCCCCGCCACGACCATGTCGCGGCGAGGCTGTGAGTCAATTCTGCGGCGGCGGCGAGCCCGACTCGTCCGCGAAGTAGCGGAAGAAGTCGCTGTCCGGCGACAACAGCAGCGTTGTCTTGCCGGTCGGCGCATTGGCGTCGCCTTCGGTGCCTTGGCCGAGGGACCGGCGGTAGGCCTCCATGGAGCGGTAGAAGTTGAAGAACTCCACGTCGCGCCCGTAGGCGGCCGCGTAGACCGCGTTGCGGCGGGCGTCGGCTTGGCCGCGGATTTCGAGGCCTGCCTGATTGGCCGTGGCGAGAATCTCCTCGCGCTCGCGCTCGGCTTGCGCCCGAATCGTCTGGGCGCGTTCCTGGCCGCCGGCGCGGATCAAGGACGCCGCCTGTTCGCGTTCGGTGTTCATGCGCGTGAACACGCGTTCGGCGTTGGCTTCCGGCAGATCGGCGCGGCGGATGCGGACGTCGATGATCTCGATGCCGAGGTCTTCGTCATTGGCCTGATCAATCTCCGCTTCGGCGGCGCGGCCTTCGGCCTGACTGTTGGCGATGACAAGGATTTCGCCCATCAACTCGGCGCGCCGACCGGACACGATGTCGCTCGGGTCGGTGCCGCCGAGAACGCCGCGGATCGAGGCGTCCATGATCGGCTCCAGCCGATTTTCGAGGCCCGCTTCGTCGCGCACCGACTGGTAGAACCGCAGCGGCCGCGTGATCCGGTAGCGGGCGAACGCGTCGACCACGATCCGCTCCTGGCCCGCGACTTGGATTTCTTCGGTCGGCACGTCGAAGTTGAGGTTGCGCTTGTCGAAGAACACCACGGTGTCGAAGAACGGCGCCTTGAAATGCAGCCCGGCTTCTTCCGACCCCGGCTCGTTGAGCTCGGAGATCGGGTTGCCGAGGCGGGTCACGACGGCCTGTTGCGCCACGTCGACGATGTAGAACGTTTGCGACGCGACGAAGCCGCCGCCAAGCACCAGCACCAAAAGAACAATGGACAGGGCGCGCATCATTGGCCTCCCGCGGCCGTGCCGCTCGTGCGTCGATTGGGGCTGAGTTCGTTGAGCGGCAGATATGGCACGACGCCGCCTGTCGACTTGCCGTCGATCAGGATCTTGTCGGACGATCCGAGCACGGTTTCGAGCGTTTCCAGATACATCCGCCGGCGCGTGACTTCCGGCGCCGCGCGGTATTCGTCGTAGATCAGGTTGAAGCGCGCCGCCTCGCCTTCCGCCGCCGCGACCACGCGGGCGCGGTAGGCTTCGGCTTCTTGGACGATGCGCGCCGCCGCGCCGCGGGCCCGCGGCACGATGTCGTTTTGGTACGCCGTCGCCTGGTTGACGGCGGCTTCGGCGTCCTGCTGCGCGTTGACGACGTCGCGGAACGCCGCGATCACTTCCTGCGGCGGCCCGGCTTGGCGCAAGTTGACCTGGCGCACGAAAATGCCGGCGTTGTAGCTGTCGAGCATGTCCTGCATCAGCCGCCGGGCTTCTTCTTCAACCTCGGTCCGCTCGGTGGTGATGATCGGTTCGAGATTTCGCCCGCCGACCACTTCGCGCATGGCGCTTTCCGCCACCGCCTTCACGGCGAGGTCGGGGTCGCGGATGAAGAACAGGTACTCTTCGGCGTTGTTGACGCGCCAGATCACGGTGAAGTCGATGTCGACGATGTTTTCGTCGCCGGTCAGCATCAGGCTTTCGCCCGGCGCGTCTTGGGTCGCCCCGCCGCGCAATGTTTGAAAGCCGATCTCTTCCGTCTGCACCCGTTCGACCGGCACCTTGTCGGCGCGCTCGAACGGCGTCGGCAGCTTGAGATGGAACCCGGCCCGGTCTTGACGGTCGTACTGGCCGAGCCGGCGCACGACGCCGACCTCCTGCGCTTCGACGATGTACCAGCCCGAGGTGCCGATCCAGGCCAGCAAGCCGAGCGCCAGCAACACCAGCAGCGCGAATCCGCCGCCTTTGCCGCCGCGTCCGCCGCCGCCGCCGCGGCCGCCCCCGAACACGCCGCCGAGGCCGCGTTGCAGTTGCCGGATCAGATCTTCAAGGTCGGGCGGAGGCTGTTGACCGCCGGAGCCGTCGCCGCCGCCGCGCGGCGGTTGGCCCCAAGGACCTTGACCGCCGCCGCCGGAACCCCAAGGTCCTTGACCACCATTCTTCGAATTGTCGTTCCAGGGCATGTCGTGTCCTGTGCCGTGTCGGATTGAGGACGGTTCGCTGAGTGCGGAACCGGCAAGATTTAAGCCATGGTGCGCTAAAAACGTTGAAGTTATGTGGATGCGGCACTTTAAAACATCAAGCGGAGCACGCTGTTGAGCGCAGAAATGACGACCAGCGTGGTTAAAGCGTTACAAGAAGTGCGGGACCCGATTACCGGCACAGACGTGATCGCCGCCGGTTTGGTGCGCGGACTGACGGTGCGGGACGGCCGCGTCGGCTTCGTGATCGAGGCCGACGACCGGCCGCCGCGGGACTTGGAGCCGCTGCGCGCGGCGGCCGAAGCCGCGGCCCGGACGGTGCCCGGCGTGACCCGAGTCACCGCGGTCACGACGGCGCACGATCCGGCCCCGTCGGGGGCCCCGCGCGCCGCGCCGAAACCGCCGTCCGGACATGGCAAAATCGACCTCGGCGACGTCGCCGCGGTGCTCGCCGTCGCCTCCGGCAAGGGCGGCGTCGGCAAGTCGACCGTGGCCGTGAACCTCGCCTGCGCGCTGGCGCGCGGCGGCAAGAAGGTCGGCCTGCTCGACGCCGACGTCTACGGACCGTCGACCCCCATCATGATGGGGCTCACGGACGCCAAACCGCAGCGCATGGCCGACGAAACCATAGCGCCGCCAGAGGCTTACGGCGTCAAAGTGATGTCCATGGGGTTTCTCGTCGACGCCGAACAAGCAATGATCTGGCGCGGCCCGATGGTCATGGGCGCTCTCGGACAGCTGCTCGCCGACGTCGCCTGGGCGCCGCTCGACGTGCTGGTGATCGACCTGCCGCCGGGCACCGGCGACGCCCAGCTCACCCTCGCCCAGCGCGCCCCCCTCACCGCCGCCCTGATCGTCTCCACGCCGCAGCAGGTGGCGCTGGCGGACGTCCGCCGCGGCGTCAACATGTTCCGCAAGGTGAACGTCCCGATTCTCGGAATCATAGAGAACATGTCCGGCTGGACCGACCCGGACACCGGCAAGACCTCGGCCCCGTTCGGGCGAGGCGGGGCGAAAATGGCCGCCGACGCGCTCGGGGCCCCGTTTCTCGGCGCGATTCCCCTCGACCCCGACCTCGCCGCCGCCTCCGACGCCGGCACGCCGCCGGCGGCGTGCGCCCCGGAGTCGGCGATCGGGCTGCGATTTCTTGAAATCGCGGACCTCGTCGGCGCGGGTCTTGCACGGCCGTTAAGCAAAGCGGGGCCGCGCATCGTGGTGAATTAGGCGCCCCGCTTAAACGGACGGCAAGCATTCCGTGTTTAGACTTTCGGCATGCTGAGCGGCGAAGACCGCAGGTCTGGGAGTGGCGGGCGTGTCAAACGCACAGGGCGAATTGTGGCCGATGGATCGGTTCGGGCGGGCGACCAACGCCGCCGACCGAGCCCGTTTGACGCCGTTGGCGCGCCGCGTCGCGCGGGCGATTTCGGAAACCTACAAGAGCCGCTTCGAAGAACATCTGCATTCGGTTTATCTCACCGGAGCCGCGGCGCGCGGCCGCCGCGGGCCGGTCGAAGCCTTCGGCGTCCTGCGCATGACCGCGACCACGGTGG
>JAJFFL010000157.1 GCA_021776705.1 Alphaproteobacteria bacterium | reverse complement strand
GGGAGGACAGCGCCCATGAAAGTCGGGGTGCCGAGCGAGATCAAAGCCAACGAGCACCGGGTCGGTCTGACGCCGACGGCGGTGCGCGAATACGTCGCCCACGGGCACGACGTGCTGGTGCAAAAAGGCGCCGGCGCCGGGGCCGGATTCGAAGACGCCGACTACGAGCGCGCGGGCGCCAAGATCGTCCCCGACGCCGACGCGATCTTCTCCGCCGCGAACATGATCGTGAAGGTGAAGGAGCCGCAAGAGGTTGAGTGGAAAAAGCTCTCCAAAGGGCAGATCCTCTACACCTATCTCCATCTCGCCCCCGACCCGAAACAGACCCAGGGCTTGATCGAGTCCGGCTGCACCGCGGTCGCCTATGAAACCGTCACCGACTCGCACGGCGGCTTGCCGCTGCTGGCGCCGATGTCGGAAGTCGCCGGCCGCATCGCGGTGATGGCGGCGGCGGAGACGCTGTTGAAGCACAACGGCGGCATGGGGCTGCTGCTGTCCGGCGTCCCCGGCGTGCGCCCGGCGCGGGTCGCGATTCTCGGCGGCGGCGTCGTCGGCGTCAATTCGGCGCGCATGGCCAACGGCCTCGGCGCCGAAGTCGTCGTGCTCGAACGCTCGATTCCGCGGATGCGCGAACTCGACGACATTTTCCTCGGCCAGGTCGGCACCCGCTACTCGACGATCGACTCGATCGAGGAGGAGCTCTTGCTCGCCGACGTCGTCATCGGAGCGGTGCTGGTGCCCGGCGCGGCGGCGCCGAAGCTGGTGACCAAGGACCACCTGAAGCAGATGAAGAACGGGTCGGTCCTCGTCGACGTGGCGATCGACCAGGGCGGTTGCTTCGAGACCTCGAAAGCGACGACCCACGCCGACCCGACCTACACGATCGACGGCGTCGTCCACTATTGCGTCGCCAACATGCCCGGCGCCGCGCCGCGGACCTCGTCGGAAGCGCTCAACAACGCGACCTTGCCGTTCGGCATCGCGCTCGCCGATCACGGGTTCGACGCCCTAAAGAAAAACATTCATCTCGGCCGCGGCCTCAACGTGCACGAGGGCGTCGTGACCTATCCGGCGGTGGCCCAGGCGCTTAAGCTGGACTTCAAAGACGTGCTCGGCATCTGGGACGAGAAGTAGGGAGACGGGAATGGCGCAGGCGCGGTCGGTCCGCGGAGGGCTGTGGCGCTGGATCGTGGTGATCGCGATCCTCGTCTCCGGCCTGATGGTCGGCGTGGCGATCGACATGTCGGCGTCGAACCTCGCCAAGTCCCGTTTCCAGATCGTTGGCGATTCGCGCGCCGTCTGGCGCCTCGACCGGCGCTCCGGCGAACTCGTCTACTGCGAGATCGACGCGTCGGAGCGCGACGGCATGCGCTGCCGCAAGATCGAAGAACGCGCGCTGCGCTAGAACAGGAGCCCGCCATCACCAAAGTGCGCGCCAGACATTTCGACACCGGCGAGGTCGTGGAGAGCGGTCCTCTCGTCGTCGACAGTCCCAATCACACGCCGTCGAACGCGGAGTGGTTCAAGCTCGGCCGCGAGGCGCTCATCGACGCCGGGCGGATCAATGAAAACGACGTCGACAATTGGCAATTCGAGTTGGTCAAGGAATGAAGCTCGCGAGTTTGAAGCACGGCCGCGACGGACAGCTCGTGGTCGTCTCGAAAGACCTCGACCGCGCCGCGCCCGCCAAGGAGGTCGCCCCGACTCTGCAGGCCGCGATCGACGAATGGGACATGCTCGGGCCGCAGCTGGCCGAGATCTACGAGCGGATCAACCGCGGTGCGGCGGAGACGTTCGCGTTCGATCAGGCGGCGTGCATGAGCCCGTTGCCGCGCGCCTACCAGTGGGCCGACGGCTCGGCTTACGTCAATCACGTCGAACTGGTGCGCAAGGCCCGCGGCGCGACGATGCCGGACACGTTCTGGACCGATCCGTTGATCTACCAAGGCGGCTCCGACTTTTTTCTGGGACCGCGCGATCCGATTGAAATGCCGAAAGACGCCGGCTGGGGCGTCGACTATGAAGCGGAAGTCGCCGTCATCGTCGACGACACGCCGATGGGCACGGGTCCGGAACAGGCCAAGGACCACATCAAGCTGATCATGCTCGTCAACGACGTCAGCTTGCGCGGCTTGATCCCCGGCGAACTCGCCAAGGGGTTCGGTTTTTTCCAGTCCAAACCGTCGTCGGCGTTCAGCCCCGTCGCCGTGACGCCGGACGAACTCGGCCTCGCCTGGGACGGCGGCAAGGTGCATCTGCCGCTGGTCTCGCGCGTCAACGGCCAGGAGTTCGGCAAGCCCAACGCCGGCGTCGACATGACTTTCGACTTCGGCCAGTTGATCGCGCACGCCGCCAAGAGCCGCCACTTGGCGGCCGGTTCGATCATCGGCTCGGGCACGGTGTCGAACAAAGACCCCGACGGCGGCCCCGGCAAACCGGTCGCCAGCGGCGGCCTCGGGTATTCGTGTCTGGCCGAATTGCGGATGATCGAGACCATCAACAACGGCAAGGCGACGACGCCGTTCCTGAGTTTCGGGGACCGCGTCGAGATTGAAATGCTCGACGCTAAGGGGCGGTCGATTTTCGGCACGATCGATCAGACTCTGGTGAAATACGAGCCGGTCTGATACGCGCCACGGCGCGATGACGAATTTTTTGACCACCGAAGACTGGTCTCGAGAGGCCCTGCAAGGGCTGATCGACCGCGCGCGCGCCTTCAAGGGCGGCGCCCGTTCCGACGCCTTGGCCGGCAAGACTGTGGCCCTGGTGTTCTTCAACGCCAGCCTGCGCACCCGCGCCTCGTTTCAGGTCGCGGCGCTGAGGCTTGGCGGGCAGGGCGTCGTGATTGAACCGGGCGTCTCGTCGTGGCCGATCGAAACCGGCGACGGCGTCGTCATGGACGGCGACGCTGAAGAACACGCCAAGGAGGCCGCCCGGGTCCTCTCGCGCTACTGCGATCTGATCGCGGTGCGCGCCTTTCCAAAGTTCAAGGACTGGGCGGTCGACAAGACCGAACCCGCGCTCACGGCCTTCGCCGCGCACGCCACCGTGCCGGTCGTCAACATGGAGACCATCGTCCATCCGTGTCAGGAACTGGCGCTGATGACGACGCTGCAGGAGCGCCTTGGCGAAACCGACGCCAAGAAGTTCGTGCTGACCTGGGTCCCGCACCCGAAGCCCCTCAACACCGCGGTCGCCAATTCGGCGCTGATGATCGCAACCAAGTTCGGGTTCGACGTGACTCTGGCGATCCCAGACGATTCCTACCGCCTCGACGACCGCTTCATGCGTGCGGCGGAAGGTTACGCCGCGGCGCAGGGCCGGTCGGTCAAGGTCACCACCGACGTGGACGCCGCCTACGACGGGGCGCACGCGGTCTACGCCAAAAGCTGGGGCGCGATTCCGCTTTACGGACGGCGCGAAGAGGAAATGAATCTGCGCGACATCGCCGGCGCCGGACGGTTCATCGTCGACGAAGCGAAAATGGCGCGCGTCGCCGACGGCGGCGTCGTCAGCCACTGCCTGCCGATGCGCCGCAACGTCAAAATGACCGACGCCGTCGCCGATTCGGCCGCGTTCCTTGGGATCGAGGAAGCGGAAAACCGGCTGTGGACGCAGATGGCGGTCCTCGCAGAGCTCGCCACGTGAGCGCGGACACCGAGCCGCGGCGGGCGATCATCCGCTTGCTGGCGCTGATGCGGGACGGCAAGGAAGTGCGCGCCTATTTGCAGCGCTTCTCCCAGATCGACCAATCGCGCTTCGCCGTCATCAAGGTCGGCGGAGCGGTGCTGCGCGACCAGCGGGAAACCTTGGCCGACGCGCTGGCCTTTTTGCAGTCGGTCGGCCTGACGCCGGTCGTCGTGCACGGCGGCGGGCCGCAGCTCGACGCGGCGTTGAAGGCGGCCGGCGTGCCGGAGGACAAACGCGGCGGTCTGCGCGTCACGACGCCGGAAGTGTTGCGCCACGCCCGAGAGGTGTTCACGGCGGAGAATCTCGCGCTCGTCGACGCGGTGCGCGCCGCCGGGGCCCGCGCCGCCGCGGTTCCCACCGGCGTGTTCGAGGCCGACCTGGCGGATCCGGACAGGCTCGGCCTCGTCGGCGCGCCGCGCGCGGCGCGACTGGAGCTGGTGGAAAGCGCCGCGCGCGCCGGCGCGATCCCGATCCTGACGTCGCTCGGAACCACCGCCGACGGCCAGATCGTCAATGTCAACGCCGACCAGGCGGTGCGCGCTCTGGTGCTCGCGCTGGCGCCGTACAAGATCGTGTTTCTCACCGGCACTGGCGGGGTCTTGAACCAGAACGGGGAGATCTTGACGACGGTCAATCTCGCCACCGAATACGACGACTTGGTCGCGCAACCTTGGCTGCACGGCGGCATGAAGCTCAAGATCGACGAGATCAAGGAACTGCTCGACCAGTTGCCGCTGACGTCGTCGGTGTCGATCACCCGGCCCGAAGCGCTGGCGCAGGAGCTGTTCACGCACGGCGGCGCCGGCACGCTGGTCCGGCGCGGTGAGAAAATTCTGACGTCGGAGTCCAAGGCCGACCTCGACGCCCCGCGCGTGCACGATCTGGTGTCGCAAGCGTTCGGCCGCGGCGCCGCGCCGACCTGGTGGTCGAACCTTGTCCTGGCGCGCGCCTATGTGACGGAGAACTACCGCGCCGGCGCTTTCGTTTCGTCGATCGGCGAGGCCGCCTACCTC
>JAJFFL010000156.1 GCA_021776705.1 Alphaproteobacteria bacterium | reverse complement strand
CCTGGCGCAGATCGCCGTCGCGCAACGCCGCCGCGGCGAGCAATTCGCGCGCCGCGTATTGGAACGGCCGGCCGTTCTGGGCCAAGCCGCCGATGCGCAAATCCAGGTCGGCGCGCTCCAGCTGGTCGGCGAGCGCATACGCGGCCTTGAGACGCGCCAGATCTTCGAGCACCGGGTCGTCGCTCAACTCCGCGGCCTGGTCGAACAAGTCCGCGGCGCCGCGGACGTCGCCGGTCTCCAGCGCCGCCGCGCCGGCCATCAGGCTGGCCAGGGCCGGGTAACCGCCGACGCCGTTTTCCGCGAGGCTTTCAAAGGCGAGCTTCGCTTCGGCGGGGCGGCCTTGGTCGAGCGACTCCAGACCTTGCGAATACAATTCCGAAGCGCGGTCGGACTCGGCCGCCCGGCGGGCGCTCATCAGTTCGTTGGCGCCGACGGCGGCGACCACCAGCGCGACCGCGCCCAGAGCCAAAGGCCCATACCGGCGCAGCCACACGTGGTACTTGTCTTGTCGAAGGCCTTCTTCGACCTCTTGAAATACATCGGCCATCTGATTGCGTCGCCTTTGCGGTATTCGGCGCGGACGGTAGCGTCCGCGTCAGCCCGCGGCAACGCCTCCCGTCACGAGGGTTTGGAGACGTGGTACGTGTGCTCTGAGGCGGGAAAACGGCGCGCCTTGACGTCGTCGGCGTAGGCCGTCGCCGCCTCGCCGATCACGGTGCGGATCTCGGCGTAGACCTTCACGAATTTGGGCGTCCAGTCGAACATTCCGAGCATGTCCTGGGTGACCAGAATCTGACCGTCGCACGCCGCCGCGGCGCCGATCCCGATCGTCGGACAGGCGACCGCCTTGGTGACCGCCACCGCGAGGTCCTCCGCCACGCCTTCGATGACGATCGCGAACGCGCCGGCGTCGGCGGCGGCCTTGGCCGAGGTCATGATCTCTTGGCGCTGGGCTTCGTCGCGTCCTTGGACCTTGAAGCCGCCGACCACGTTCATCGCCTGCGGGCGCAGACCGACGTGGCCCATGACCGGAATTCCGCGTTCGACCAAATAGCGGATCGTGTCGGCGGCGTAGGGGCCGCTTTCCAGCTTGACGGCTTGGCACCCGGTTTCGGCCATGACGCGGGCGGCGTTGCGAAACGCCGTCGACGGGCTTTCTTCATAGGACCCGAACGGCATATCGACCACGACCAGGGCCTTTTCCGCCCCGCGCATCACCGCTTTGCCGTGCAGGATCATCATCTCGAGCGTGACCCCGACCGTCGTCGGCAGCCCGTGGACGACCATGCCGACGCTGTCGCCGACCAGGATCAAGTCGCAGGACTCGTCGAGCAGCCGCGCCATCGGCGTGTCGTAGGCCGTCAGGCACGCCAAGGGCGCGCCGCCCTTGCGGGCGATGATCTCGGGAACGGTCATGCGCCGCGTCTTGGCCTGGGCCGACATGGTCTCCTCCGGCGTCTGGAAGCGCGGCGGAACCTAGCCGAGCCTTCGCACCTGCGAAAGCGTTCAGTTGCGGGACGGAATCATCCAGGCCACCGCCCCGATCATCAGGGCCAGGGCGACGGCGGCGAGGACTTCCGGGCTGGCGACGGTCATCAGCGCGGCGAATTCCGGCGCGGAGCCGACCACTTTCTCGCCGACCGTGTCCTGGAGCGGCGAGCTCTCGAACAAATGCTCCAGCTGAGTCGCCGCGATCGCGGAACCGGTCGATCCGGCGCCGCCGATCACCAGCGCGCGGCTGCGGTTGGACCGTCCCAGCCGGGACAGCACCCGCTTCGCAAATTCCTCTTGATCGAAGTCCGGCTCGGCCCGCTCGAAAGCCGCGCGCAGCCGTGCGTCGAATGCGTCGTCGCTCGTCATCACTGGACCACCTCGTGCGCTCCCAGGAGCGCCTTCATCTTTTCCCGGCCGCGGTTCACATGGGATTTTACGGTTCCCAGCGGCATTCCCGTCGCTTCCGACGCCTCCGAGTGGGACATGCCGGAAGCGTAACACAACACAATGCAGAGCCGCTCCGGCTCCGACAGCTGCGCCAGGGCCCGGTCAAGGTCCATGGCGTTGCCGCGCTCCCAGTCGTTGGAGCCTTCCTCTTCCGACCGGCGGTGCGCGGTCAGCTTCTCCAGCGCCTTGTCGGCCGCCTTGCGTTTGCGCCGCGCCATCAAGAACTCGGTGTAGGCGATGCGGCACAACCAGGAACGAAACGTGCCGCGGCCTTCGAACGTGGCGATCTTCTCGAAGGCGCGGATGAAGGCGTCCTGTGCCAGGTCGTCGGCCAGGGCCCGGTTGCCGCTCATGCGCGCCATCATGCCGCGAACGACGCCTTGGTGGCGGCGGACCAGTTCGCCGAAGGCGGACTTGTCCTTGGTCGCAATGACCAGCGCCACGAGTTCTTCGTCGGTCGCCTTCATAAGGCCGGCCTACTCCGTTTCGTCGTCGCCGTTCCGGACCAGCGCGAACGCCGCCAGGAACCCCAACCCGATCACGCCGGGAAACACCGACACCGCCTGCAGCCAGAACATCTCCTCCGACGTCAACTCGCCGGTAAGCGTCAGACGCTGCACTTGGAATGCGGCGGCGATCGCCAACAGCACGACCGCCCACTTCAGGTCCCGCCGCCGCGGGGACGTCTTGCGCGGCAGATAGTCGTCGAGCCGCACGCTCCCGAGAGGAGCCGGCCGGTCGCCGTTGACGCGCGTGTCGTCGTCGCCGGTCATGGCTCGCCTCCCGCGTTCAGTCGTCTTTGTTCGCGCCGAGCAGGAAATGCACGCCGAGAAGCGCCAATCCGATCATGCCGGGGAACGCGGCGATGCCCATCATGACCGGCACCGCTTCGTTGGCGTCGCCGTCGTCGACGAACAGGAACATCGCTCCGAAGATCGCGAACGCCAAAGCGATCGCCAACCAGATCAGGCCCCAACGCAGGTCGCCGCCCTTTTGCCGTCGCGGCGCGCCCAGCGCCTTGATCAGCTCGGGCGTCAGCTGCTGCCCGCTTTCGATCGCTTTGCGGATCGTCTCTTGGGTCGCCTGACGCACCCTCGCGCCGTGCGCCTGCACGATCCAAACCACCAGCACCACCGATCCGAAAATCGTCAGCGGGGCCATGATTTCAGGTCCAAGGTCCATGTCTCTCACTCCTGGAACGACCAATCCGTCGTCGACTTACATGATGCGCGTCCGGCGCCGGATGGATGCGGGCGCGCGCAATTTTTCTCATCGTTTCACGTTAAGGCCCGCACGCCGAACAGGATCGGATGGGCGTGCAACACGGCGACGTAGATCACCAGGCCGATGACGACGACCCCGGCGTCGGCGATCCAGGAGCCCACTTTCGGCCGCGCCGCCGGCCGCCGGGCCGCGGCCCCCAAGTCGACGAGGGCGTAGGTCGCGAAGCCGCCGAACAACAGCAGCGACGCGAGATCGCCGTTGGCGGCGAGATGACCGGCGGCCCACAAAACCACCGCCAGAAGCATCGGATGGCGGACGCCGGCCCGGATCCGGTTCGCCGGGGCGTAGGCCGCGACCAGGAACACGAACGCCAGCGGCATCACCGCGTGGGTCGCCATGCGGCCCCAGGCGGGCGGATCGAACACGGCGACGAACGGCGCCTCGGCCTTGCCCCAGATGATCAGCGCAAAGCCGGCGGCCGACAGCAGCGACACCAGGATCTTGCGGCCGCCGACGCCCAGCGGCTTGGTCGCGGCGTCGCGCAACGACGGCGCAATGGGGATGACATGCGCGGCGAAGAACACCGCCAGACCCGTCGCCAGGATCGCCATCACCGCCGCCCCCTCACGTTCGTGGCGAGCCTAGCCCCGATCGCGGCGTTTGCGAACCGCCGTTCCGGCAACGAAAAGGCCGCCGGACGAGCGTCCGGCGGCCTCAATCGCAGTGCTGGGGTCGGCGTTAGAAACGCGCGAAGCCGAGCAGGCAGCTCGAGCCGCGCAGGCCCGCGCCGTCTTGGTCTTTTTCTTTCGTCGTGGCGGTGCCGAAATGGTAGGTGCCGCCGATCGTGAACGTCGTCGAATTGACGTCGAAATCGTCGAGGTCGGCGTAGTCGACGCCGCCGTTGATTTCAAAGCCGGTGCCCGAGAACCGGTACGCCGCGCCGGCGCCGATCGAATAGGCGCTGGTGTCGGTGACCCCGAAGTCCACTTGGCCCAGGGCCGCGCGGCCTTCGAACGCGAAGTCGTCGTTGACGTAGCCGCGGGCGAAGCCGCAGGCGCCGTAGACGCTGTCGATCGCGTCGTCGCCGCTGAACCAGCCGGCCTGCGCGCCGAGCGTATAGCCCGGGCCGTACGACGCGACTTCACCGCCGCCGCCCCACAGCGTCGAGGAGTCGCTGTCGGCGAAGCTGAGGAAGCCGCCGACGGCGTAGGCGCCGTTGTTGCGGTAGGTGACGTGCGCGTCGCCCGAGAACAGATCGACGTCCGGAGAGGCGTCGAAGTTGTCGTAGTCCAGGTTCAGCTGCAGGTCCCACATGCCGGACAGATCGTTGGCGTAAGCGCCGCCGAGGCCCCAGCCGTCGACGTCGACATCGCCGCCGCCGGTGTCGATGTTGGAGTTGGAGTAACGCGCGGAAACAAAGCCGCTGCCGGAGTCCTGAGCCAGCGCGCCGGCCCCGAAACTCGCCACGAGTGCCGAGGCGGCCACCGTGCGGATGAGGATCGATTTCATGTCTTCACCTTTGGAGGTTTGGCCGCTTCTGAGGCGGCGCGTTAACTAATATGCCCGCGACCGGAACGCCACAACCCAACGCCGACGCCCCGGCCCGGTCCGCCGGATGGCCGTCCATCCATGAGGCCGAAAAGGTCGGCGATCGTGGTTAATGCCGGCTTAATTGGCTGTTGCGCGATAACCACACTCGGGCCGAATCGATCAAGGACAGGGCGGCCTCAGACGGCGCCGCCTATTCCCACTCGATCGTGCCCGGCGGCTTCGACGTGATGTCGTAAACGACCCGGTTGACGCCCTTGACCTCGTTGATGATCCGGGTCGCGACGCGGCCCAGAAAATCGTGCTCGAAGGGAAAGTAATCCGCCGTCATGCCGTCGACGGAGGTGACGGCGCGCAAGGCCAGCACGTGGTCGTAGGTGCGCTCGTCGCCCATCACGCCGACGGAGCGCACCGGCAACAGCACCGCGAACGCCTGCCAAATATCATCGTACAGGCCGGCGCTGCGGATCTCATCCAGGTAGACCGCGTCGGCCTTGCGCAAGATCTCCAGCTTGTCGCGGGTGATCGCGCCCGGGCAGCGGATCGCCAGACCCGGTCCGGGAAACGGATGCCGGGCCACGAACGCGTCCGGCAGGCCGAGCTCCCGCCCCAGCGCCCGCACTTCGTCCTTGAACAGCTCGCGCACCGGCTCGACCAATTTCAGGTTCATGCGCTCCGGCAAGCCGCCGACGTTGTGGTGCGACTTGATGGTCACCGACGGGCCGCCGTGAAACGACACGCTTTCGATGACGTCCGGATAGAGCGTGCCTTGGGCGAGAAACTGCGCGCCGCCGACTTTTTTCGACTCGCGCTCGAACACGTCGATAAAGGTCGCGCCGATCGATTTGCGCTTCGCTTCCGGATCTTCGACGCCCGCAAGATTGCCCAAGAACTCGTCCGTCGCATCGACGTGGACGAGCGGAATATTGTAGTGGTCGCGGAACAGATTCACGACTTCGTCGGCTTCGCCCTGCCGCATCATGCCGGTGTCGACGAACACGCAAGTCAGCTGATCGCCGATCGCCTCGTGCAGCAGCACCGCCACGACCGAAGAATCGACGCCGCCGGAGAGGCCGCAGATCACTTTGGACGCGCCGACCTGTTCGCGGACCGCGGCGATCGCTTCGTCCTTGAAGGCGGCCATCGTCCAGTCGCCCTTCAGGCCGGCGATGCGGTGCGTGAAGTTGCGCAGGATCTCGCCGCCGCGCGGCGTGTGCGCCACCTCGGGATGGAACTGAACCGCGTAAAACCGCCGCTGCGGATTGTCGATCGCCGCGAACGGCGCGTTCGGCGTGGTGGCGATGACCCGGAACCCGTCCGGCAACGATTCGACCCGGTCGCCGTGGGACATCCAGACGCGTTCGCGCGCCCCGACCGGACCAAGACCTTCGAAAAGGTCGCTTTCGGCGACGATTTCGATGTCGGCGCGGCCGAATTCACGTTCGGCGGCGGTCGCCACGTCGCCGCCCAGCTGGTCGACCATGGTCTGCTCGCCGTAGCAGATGCCGAGCACCGGAACGCCGAGGTCGTAAATCTCGCGGTCGGCGCGCGGGCTTTCCACGTCGGTGAGGCTCGCCGGGCCGCCGGACAGAATCACGGCTTTGGGCGCGAAACGCTTCAGAAACGCTCCGTCGACGAGATTGAAGGGATGAATTTCGCAGTAGACGCCGCTTTCGCGCAGGCGCCTTGCGATCAGCTGGGTGACCTGAGAGCCGAAGTCGACGATCAGGACGTGCTCGTGCTGGGCGGAAGGGTCGCTCGACATGGCCGGTCTTTAAATAAGATTCGCCCGGGCGTCATCTGTCGCGCTAAGATGGCGTCCACAGTTTATCCACATGTCGGGCGCGCGCGCCGCTGTCCGTGAGGGGCGAACATGCAACCGCTGATCATCAAGAATCCGCACAAAACGCCGTTGACGGTGCGAATCGCGCCGGGCCACATCGACATCGCCGTTCCCCCTGGCGATTCGGTCGAAATCGAAGTTTACGACATGGCGGAAGGCGCCACGATCGAGATCGCGCCGGACCCGTCGCCGGGCCTCACGCTGGTCATTCCGACGAGTCAATTCCGGATCCACCGCAACGGCTCGCGCAAGGCGGCCTAGGCGCTTTTTTCCAGGACGCAGACGAAAAACCCGTCCGTCCCGCCGCGCGCCGGCGTCAGGCGCAGCTCCCCGTCCGGGGTCTCCATCGCCGCCAAGCGATCCGCGCCGGCGTCCGTCGCCAGACCTGAGGCGCGCACCGCGGCGACCGCGGAGACGCGCGCAAACGGCGCGCCGGCGCCGAGAAACGCCGCGACGCGGTCCTCATTCTCCTCGGCGAACAGCGAACAGGTCGCATAGACCAGCCGCCCGCCCGGCGTCACGAATCGCGCCGCCTCGGCGAGGACGGCGTCCTGTTCATCGATGCGCTTTTCAAGCTGGCCGACGCGCAACCGCCACTTGGCGTCGGGCTGACGCCGCCAAACGCCGGAACCGGTGCACGGCGCGTCGACGAACACCACGTCCATCTTGCCGTCCAGGTCGGCCAGCGGTTCGCCGCCTCCCGGCGATCGGATCTGGATGTTGCGCACGCCGGCGCGCTGGGCGCGTTGAACGGTCGGCGACAGCCGGCGGGCGTCGGCGTCGTAGGCGTAGATCTGGCCGCTGTTGTTCATCATCGCCGCGAGCGCCAGCGTCTTGCCGCCGCCGCCGGCGCAATAGTCGAGCACCTGGGCGCCTTTGACGTCTCCCGCCGCGGCCGCCGCGATCTGCGACCCGAGGTCTTGCACTTCGACCCAGCCTTTCGAATACGCCGGGATCGACTCGACGTGCCCGGCGCGGGTCTCCGGCGCCGGCGCCGGCAGCCGCAGCGCCGTGGTCAAGAAGCCGGACGCCTCCGGCGACACCGACGCCAGCGCCTTCAGCGCGCGTTCCGGATCGGTCTTGAGCGTATTGACGCGCAGGTCGATGGGCGCGCGGTCGCACAACGCCGCCGCTTCCTGCGCCGCGGCCTCCCCGAACACCCGTTCGAGGCGCGGCGCGATCCAGTCAGGTACGTCGGCGCGCACCGCCAGCGGCGCCTCGTCGAGCGGTCGCGGCGTCGCCAGGCCGGCGCGTTCGTCGTCGTAGAGCTTGCCGGGCCCGTGCGGCTCTTCAGCGGCGGCCTCGGCGATGCGGTCGACGTCCCAGCCCCAGGAGTAGCGCAAGCACGCCAGCACCCGCGCCCGCGGCCCCTCGACGCCGATTTTCCACGCCAGCGAGCGGCGGTGGCGGAGCGTGTCGAGGGCCAGGCCGGAGATCCAGGCGCGGTCCTTGGAGCCGGCGAATCGGTGCGCCGTTCCCCAGTCTTTCAGCGCCAGCTTGGCCGGCCGCCGCCGGTCTTCGACTTCAGCCAGGACTTCCATCGCGGCTTGAATCCGGCCGCCGTCGCGCATCGGCTAGATCCATCCGGCGACGTCAAGCGCCAGCACCGTCCACAGCGCGAACAAAATGATCAGGCCCGTTCCGAAGACCAGGAACCGGAACAAGATGACGTTGGCGGTGATGTAGATCGTCGCGTGCGCGAAGCGGGTGGCGACGAACGCCCAGGCCAACGCCATGACGAGGTCGTTGTCGGCGTTCAAGAGCGTGGCGACGATGACGCCGGCGAAAAACAGCAGCGGCGACTCGAACTGGTTGGCGTAGCAACTCGACACCTGCTGCACGCGCTTCGGCCAGTTCTGCTGGCCGAGCGCGATGTCGCGCACGTGCACGGCCCTTGATCGAACCGCGACGTAGCGCATCGCGCCCATGGCGCCGCCGAGCGCCAAAGTCAGCGCGGCTTGCGCCGCCGCCGCCCAAAACAGCGCCGGCTCCATCACGTCGGCCTCGAGTAGTTCGGCGCTTCGCGGTCCATGGCGACGTCGTGGACATGGCTTTCGCGCAGACCGGCGTTGGAGATCTTCAAGAACCGCGCCTTGCTGTGGAAGTCGCGGATGTCGACGGCGCCGGTGTAGCCCATGGCGGCCCGCAAGCCGCCGACGAGTTGGTGGATGATCGGTCCGACCGGGCCCTTGTAGGGCACCCGACCCTCGATGCCTTCCGGCACCAGCTTCATGGTGTCGGTGACTTCTTTCTGGAAATAGCGGTCGGCGGAGCCGCGCGCCATCGCCCCGATCGAGCCCATGCCGCGGTAGGCCTTGTAGGACCGGCCCTGGTACAGGAACACCTCGCCCGGCGCTTCCGAGGTGCCGGCGAGCAAGGAGCCGATCATCGCCACCTCGGCCCCGGCCGCGATCGCCTTGGCGAAGTCGCCGGAGTACTTTATGCCGCCGTCGGCGATCACCGGAATGTCGCTTTCGCGCGCCGCCCGCACGGCGTCGACGATCGCGGTCAACTGCGGCACGCCGACGCCGGCGACGATGCGTGTGGTGCAGATCGATCCCGGCCCGATGCCGACTTTCACCGCGTCCGCGCCGGCGTCGATCAACGCCCGCGCCGCGTCGTAGGTCGCCACGTTGCCGGCGATGACCTGGACCGCGTTCGACTGTTTTTTGATCCGCGAGACCTGGTCGAGCACCGATTTGGAATGGCCGTGCGCCGTGTCGACGACGAGCACGTCGGCGCCGGCGTCGATCAGGACTTCCGACCGCGCGAAACCGTCGTCGCCCACCGTCGTCGCGGCGCCGACGCGCAGGCGGCCTTGATCGTCCTTGCAGGCGTTGGGGTGCTTTTGCGCCTTCTCCATGTCCTTGACGGTCAAGAGGCCGACGCAGCGAAAGGCGTCGTCGACGACGAGGATCCGTTCGATGCGGTTCTTGTGCAAAAGCGCCCGGGCGTCTTTTTCGCTCGCGCCCTCCTTCACGGTCACGAGCTTGCGCGTCATCAAGGCGCCGACCTTTTCGTTCAGGTCGTCGGCGAAGCGCACGTCGCGGTTGGTGATGATGCCGACGAGCGTGTTGTCCTGGGCGGCGTCGATGACCGGGATGCCGGAAATCTGGTGGCGCGCCATCAGGGTTCGGAGCTCGCCGAGCGTCGCTTCCGGCCGGATGGTGACCGGATTCACGACCATGCCGGACTCGTAGCGCTTCACCTTGCGCACTTCCTCGGCCTGCATCTCGTAGCCGACCGCCGGCGGGTCGTCGCGTTTTTCGCTTTTGAAATTGCGGTGGACGATGCCCATGCCGCCTTCCTGAGCGAGGGCGATCGCCAGGTCGGTTTCGGTCACGGTGTCCATGGCGGCGGACATCAGGGGAATGTTGAGCCGCACTGTTTGCGTCAGGCGCGTGCCGACCTTGGTCTGGCCGGGCATGACTTCGCTCGGCCCCGGTTCCAGCAGGACGTCGTCGAAGGTGATCCCGTCGCGGATCTCCATGGGCATCTCCCGGGCCGCAGTTGCGGGGGTCTAGCCGAAGAACGGGGTTCGCGAAAGGGCCGCGCGCGGCGTTCAGCCGCCGCAGACAGGCCGGCGCACAGTTCCGACCGCCGCTTTAGCTCCGCGCCGGCCCGGGCGCGGCGGCGCGGAATCCGGTCGCGACCAGATAGGTCTCCGGGCTGCCCTTGCGGCTCGCCGGCGGCTTGGCGTGGCGCACGGCCGTGAACGACTTTTTCAGCCGCTCGAGGAGCGCGTTCTCGGTGCCGCCTTGAAACACCTTGGCCACGAACGCCCCGCCCGGCGCCAACACTTCTTCGGCGAAGTCCGCCGCCGCCTCCACCAGGGCGACGACGCGCACGTGATCCGTGGACCGGTGGCCGGTGGTGTTGGCGGCCATGTCGGACGCCACCAAGTCGGCCGCGCCGCCGAGCGTCGCGCGCACCCGCGCCACCGTCTCCGGCTCGGTGAAATCGCCGACCAGCAGCACCGCGCCCGCGACCGGCTCCATCTCCAGCAGGTCGACGCCGACGATCTTGGCGGCCCCGCGTTCGAGCGCCACCTGCGCCCAGCCGCCCGGGGCCGCGCCGAGGTCGACGACGCGCCCGCCCTTCTTGATCAGGCCGTACTTGTCGTCGAGCTCGATCAGCTTGTAGGCGGCGCGCGAGCGGTAGCCGGCGCGCTTGGCTTTTTCGACATAGGGGTCGTTGAGCTGCCGGCGCAGCCACAAGGTCGAGGAGTTCTTGCGCCCGCGCGCCGTCTTGACCCGCTGCGACAAGTTTTCGCGCGCGCCGCCCTCCTCGCCGCCGCCGCCGGTTTTGCGGCGTCGCCGCCGCGGTTCTTCGTCGTCGCCGCTCATTCGGCCGCCTTCCGCCCGGTCTTGCGCCGCCGCCGGCCGCCGCCGCGGCGGCGCTTGGGCGCGTGCATCAGGGTCATCAGCAAGCCCTCGCGCAGACCGCGGTCGGCGACGCGCAGCCGCCGCGACGGCCAGACGTCCGTCACCGCCTCGAGCAGCGCGCAGCCGGCGAGCACCAGATCGGCGCGTTCCGGGCCGATGCACGGCTCGGCGGCGCGTTCGTCCTTGCACATCGCCTGCAGCTTGCGCGACGCCTCCAGCGCCTCCTCGGTCTTCACCCACAGCCCGTCGACCTTGGACCGGTCGTAGCGGTCGAGCCCGAGGTGCACGCCGGCAAGGCTGGTGACCGTCCCGGACGTGCCGATGAGATGGCCCTCGCCGGCCTCGAAGAACGGCCGCAGCGCCCGCGCGCCGTCGGGCTCGAAAAGCCGCTCGCGCACGTGCGCCTTCATCGCGTCGTACCAGGCGCAGCGGTCTTCGTGTTCCGGAAAGCGTTCGGCCAGGGTGACGACGCCGACCGGCATCGACATCCAGCCGACGATCGGCGGCTTGAACGGGCGCCCGGCGCGCTCGCGGCTCTTGAGCTGTTCGATGTCGATCCACGACAGCTCGGTCGAGCCGCCGCCGATGTCGATCACCAGCGCCGCCTTGGCGTTGCGGTCGATGAGGTTGAGGCAGCCCATGACCGCCAGGCGCGCCTCTTCGCTCGGCGCGATCATGTCCAGCGACAAACCGGTTTCGTGTTTCACCCGATGCAGAAATTCCGGTCCGTTGGCGGCGCCGCGGCACGCCTGGGTGGCGACGCAGCGGCTGCGCTCGACCCCGCGCCGGCGCATCTTCGCCGCGCACACCTTCAGCGCCTCGACGGCGCGGTCCATGGCGGCGACCGACAAGGCGCCGGATTCGTCGAGTCCTTCGCCGAGGCGGACGATGCGTGAAAACGCGTCGACGACGCGGAACCCGTCGCGCGTCCGCGCCGCCACCAGAAGGCGGCAGTTGTTCGTGCCCAGATCCAACGCCCCGAACAGCGGGCCGCCCGGCCCGCGCCCGTCTCGACGTTTCGGCGCCCCATCGCGACCGCGCGCCCCGCCCCCGGCGGCGGCCGACGTCGCGTCTTCGCCCATCATGTCCTCGTCGCCGGCGAAGCCGCCGGCTCAATTCGTGTCATCGACAAGATAGCGGGCCGGAGGCGTTCGGAAAACCTCAAGCCTGAAATCGTTTCACTCGCCCGCGTCCGCCTGCCGTTCCGGAGCCGCGGCGGCGAACGCCGGCGTCGCCCGGGCGGCCTCGTCGGCGGACTGGAGATGCGGGAAGGCGTCCATGTCGATGTCGAACCGGCGCGCGTTGTAGACCTGCGGCACGAGACAGATCTCCGCCAAGGTCGGCGCGCCGCCGAACAGGAACGGGCCGCCGCCGCGCGTCGCCGCCGCCGACTCCAGCGCTCCGAATCCGAGCGTGATCCAGCGCGCCGCCCACGCGGCGGGATCGCCGCCGAGCTCGTTTTTGACGTGCTGCAGCACCGACAGATTGCCCAACGGCTGAATGTCGCACGCGACCGCCAAGGCGAACGCCCGGCACGCGGCGCGCTCGGTCGGCGTCGACGGCAGCAGCGGCGGTTCGGGGCGGGTCTCGTCCAAGTAGGCGATGATGGCCAACGACTGGGTGATCACCGTCCCGTCGTCGATCTCCAGCGCCGGCACGCGCTCGGCCGGGTTGAGACGCCGGAAGGCCTCCCCGTGCTGTTGGCCGCCGTCTTTGACCAGGTGGACCGGTGCGTGGTCGACCTCGATCCCCTTGAGGTTCAGCGCAATGCGCACCCGGTACGCTGAGGACGACCGCCAGTAGCCGTAGAGTTTCACGCCGTCCTCCCTCGATGTGCGGGTACGCCCGACCGTCGCGGTCCAGCGGCGACGGTGTTATGGGACAGCCGACGACGCCCTGAAACCCCGGACCTGACTCATGCCCACGGCCGCGCGCGACGACACCGACTATTCCCGCATTCCGGAGATCCCCGAGGGGACCTATTTCGCGCCGCTGCGCAAGCCCGACGGGCTGAGCTGGGACTGGCTGGAGCCGGCGCAGCGGACCTACGACGCCGAGCAGCACCGAATTTGGGACGATCTCTTCGCCCAGCAGATGGAGATCCTGCCCGGACGCGCGTGCGAGCAATTCCTCGACGGGCTGAAGAAGCTCGACCTCGGCCGCGGCGGCGTGCCTTCGTTCGCCGCGATCAACGAGGAACTGAAGGCGCTGACGGATTGGGCGATCGTGCCGGTGCCGATGCTGATCCCGGACCACGTGTTCTTTTTCCACCTCGCCAACCGGCGGTTCCCGGCCGGCAACTTCATCCGCACCCGCGAGACCTTCACCTACATCCAGGAGCCCGACGTCTTTCACGACGTCTTCGGCCATGCGCCCCTGCTCACCGACCCGCTGTTCGCCGACTACATGCAGGCCTACGGCAAGGCCGGCTGGAAGGCGTTGAAGTACAATCGGCTGAAAGCGCTCGGCGCGCTCTACTGGTACACCGTCGAATTCGGACTGATGAACACCGACGACGGGTTGCGTATCTACGGCGCGGGCGTGCTGTCGTCCGGCGAAGAAGCGGCCTTCGCGCTCGAATCCAAGTCTCCGAACCGCATCCACCTCAACGTCGACCGCGTGATGCGCACCGACTACGTGATCTCCGACCTCCAGCCGACCTACTTCGTCATCGACAGCTTCGACGAACTTTTTCACGACACCGAGCGGCGCACCTTCGACCCGGTCTACGAGCGCATGAAGCCCGGCTTCCAGTACGCCACCGCCGCCGTCCTGGAGACCGACCACGTCTATCAGATCGGCGACCAGGAATACGCCTTGCGCGGCGGACGCGCGTCGGGCGCGCCGGTGATCTAGACGCGGCGACGGGTGCGGCGGACGACCGCCGCAGGCCGCGGCGCCGCCGGCGGCAATTCGGTCGGCTCCGGAATCGCCTCGA
>JAJFFL010000155.1 GCA_021776705.1 Alphaproteobacteria bacterium | reverse complement strand
GTAGTCCAGGCTGACGTCGATCGGGCCGATGTCGTCGTCAAGGACGCCGAACTGACCTTCGGCTTCGATGCCGAAGTTCGGGTGGAAGTCCCAGCCGCCACGAAACACGGCGGCGCCCAAATCGACGTCTTCCAGCATGATGTGATTGTAGCCCACGCCGGCATGGAACTGGCCGTCTTGCGCCAGCGCCGGAGCTGATAGGGCCGCGCCGGCCGCGAGAGCCGCGACGGCATGTTGAATTCGGATCATTTCTCAAACCTCTAGTTGGACGATCGGTCCTGATTGCGCGCGATATCCGCGCGACTTCACGCGATTTGAGGCGTCGGCGTGCGCGGTTCAATGCGCGACAGCAGACAGCCGCGAAAGTCCGCGAGTCTGTGTGAATTGCGCCACGCCGCCACAGGTTACCGCTGACGGCGTCGCGCCGTTTCGGCCGCCGGTTTTCACGTCGGCGGCTCGGCGCTCGTTACGGGGCGCTTTACGGCGCGCGCCCAGAGCGCTAGACGAACGCCCGACCCAAGACCAACAAATGATTTCCCGTCATTTCTGTTCGTGAGGAACGCCCGACATGGCTGTCGAACGCACGCTGTCCATCATCAAACCCGACGCCACCGCGCGCAATCTCATCGGCGCGATCAACATGAAAATTGAAGAGGCGGGCCTTCGGATCGTCGCGCAAAAACGCATCCGACTGACGCGCGAGCAGGCGGAAGGTTTTTACGCCGAACACAGCGAGCGCGGCTTTTTCGGCGAGCTTGTCGACTTCATGATGTCCGGCCCGGTCGTCGTGCAGGTCCTGGAAGGCGACGACGCGATCAAGACCTACCGCGGCGTGATGGGCGCGACGAATCCGGCCGAAGCGAGCGCCGGCACGATCCGCAAGGAATTCGCTCAATCCATCGGCGAAAACTCGGTGCACGGGTCGGACAAGCCGGAAACCGCGGCGCGCGAGATCAAGTTCTTCTTCAAAGACGCTGAAATCGTCGGCTAAACGCCTGGGTTGTAGACCGGCGACGTGAACGACGGCGGCGGGTCTTCCGCGCCGGTCACGAACCGCTTCAGGCATGCCGGATAGAGCCCATGTTCGGCCTCGAGCACGCGCGTGGCCAGGGTGTCGGGGTCGTCGCCCGGCAAGATCGGGATGGCGGCTTGGCCGACGATCGGTCCGGCGTCCACGCCCGCCGTCACCTCGTGAACCGTGCAGCCGTGAATCCGGACGCGGGCGTCGAGCGCCCTCCGGTGGGTGTGCAGTCCGGGAAACGCCGGAAGCAGCGACGGGTGAATGTTGAGCATCCGCCCCGCCCATTTGCTCACCAGGTACGGTGTCAGCACCCGCATGAACCCGGCCAGGCACACGAGGTCCGCGTCGGCGTTGAGCAAGCGGGCGTGAAGCTCGATTTCAAACCGTTCGCGGTCGGGGTAGGCGGTGTGGTCGACGACGCCGGTCGCAAGGCCTCGCGAGGCGGCCGTCTCCAGTCCCTTGGCGTCGCCGCGGTTGGACAACACCACGGCGCAGGTGGCGGGAAAGTCGTCGGCCGCCATGGCGTCGAGCAGAGCGACCATGTTGGTGCCCCGGCCGGAGATCAAGATGGCGACGCGGCGCGGCGTCACGGCGACGACGGCGTCAGTTCGCCGCACGTCCAGGCGACTTCTCCGGCCGCCGTCAACACCGCCACGATCTCGTCCGCGTCGCGGGCTTCGACAGCGAGAACCAGGCCGACGCCGCAGTTGAAGGCGCGGCGCATCTCCGCTTCGGCGACGGCGCCGGCGTCGCGCAGCCACTCGAACACGGGCGGCAGCGTCCAGGATGCGTGGTCGATGCGGGGCGCCAAGTTTTCCGGCGTCATCCGCGGCGGGTTTTCGACCAAGCCTCCGCCGGTGATATGAGCGAGTCCCTTGATCCGGCCGGCCTGGATCAGCGGCAGCAGCGAGCGGACATAGATCCGAGTGGGTTCGAGCAAGGCGTCGCCGAGCGATCGGTCGGGCGCGAAGGGCGCCGGGGCGTCGTAGGCCAGGCCCGCGCGCTCGACGATCTTGCGAATCAAGGAATAGCCGTTTGAATGCGGCCCCGAGGACGCCACCGCGACGAGCGCGTCGCCGGGCCGCATGGCGTCGAGTTTCGGCAGCAACTGAAGCCGGTCGACGGCGCCGACCACGAAGCCCGCCAGGTCGTAGCGTCCGGCGTCGTACATGCCCGGCATTTCGGCGGTTTCGCCGCCGATCAAGGCGCAGTTCGCGCGCCGGCAGCCTTCCGCGATTCCGGCGACGACGACCGCCGCGGCGTCGGCCGCCAATTTTCCGGTGGCGAAATAGTCCAGAAAAAACAGCGGCTCGGCCCCTTGCGCCAAGACGTCGTTGACGCACATGGCGACAAGATCAATTCCAATGGTGTCGTGGCGGCCGGCGGCGGCGGCGATCTCCAGCTTGGTGCCGACTCCGTCCGTGCCCGAGACGAGCAAGGGGTCCGCATATCCGGCGGCCTTGAGGTCGAACAAGGCCCCAAAGCCGCCCAAAGCCGGCGTCGCGCCAGGGCGCCGGGTCGAGGCCGCCATCGGCTTGACGAGGTCGACGAGGCGTTCGCCGGCGTCGATGTCCACCCCGGCGTCGGCGTAGGTCAGGCCCTTGGAATCCGATGAAGGCATGGCGGCTCCGGACGATTGGGCGCAGATCAGCGCGATCCGGGGCGCGGCGCAAGGTTCGCACGCGGCCTGGG
This sequence comes from Alphaproteobacteria bacterium, assembly GCA_021776705.1. GTDB lineage: Bacteria > Pseudomonadota > Alphaproteobacteria > Caulobacterales > Maricaulaceae > JAJFFL01. Next base: position 34,890 of record JAJFFL010000155.1, on the reverse strand, counting down.
GACCGCTATAGTCGGCACAAATCTGTGAAGGAGCACCGCATGCGCGTCGTCTTGACCGCCTTGTTCGCCGCCGTCGCGGCCGCTTTCGGGGCCTCGGCCCAGGACGTTTTCACCGTCGCCGGGGTCAAGGTGGATGCGACCGCGGCCAGCGGCGCCGCGGCCCGTGACGTGGCCTTGGCCAACGGCCAGGCCGCCGCCGCCCGGCGACTGTTCGAACGGCTCACGCTGCCGGAAGACCAGGGCCTTTTGCCCGTGGTCGATTCAACGTTCGCCAACCAATTGGTGACCGGCATGCAGGTGCAAAACGAGAAGGCCTCCGGCACACGCTACATCGCCACCCTCACATTCTCGTTCGATCCGGCGTCGGTGCGCGCTGTGCTGCGCGGCGCCGACACGCCGTTTGTCGAGAGCCGCTCGCGACCGGTGGTTGTGGTGCCGCTCTGGCGCGAAAACGGTGAAACGCGGTTGTGGTCGGACAATCCGTGGCTCGACGCGTTGCGCAACGGCGGCTTCGATCGCGAGTTGGTGCCGCTGATCGCGCCGGTCGGTGACTTGGAGGAAATTTCCAATCTGCCGGCGGAAGCCGTCGCCCGCCTCGACACGGTGCGGCTGGAAAGCTTGGCGAAGCGATACGGCGCCGACCGTGTCCTCGTGGCGCGGGCGCAACCGTCGGGGTCCGGCGCCGGCGCGTCATTGACGGAAGTTCGTTTCGGCGAAGGCGCCGCGATCATCGACCGCGGGGTGCTCGGCGCCCGGGCGCTGGACGAGTTGGCGACCCGGACCGCGGCCGTGCTGCAGGAAGAATGGAAACGTCGGGCGATCGTGCGCGGCGGAGGAACCAACGAGGTTCGAATTTCGGTGCTGTACGACGGCCTCGCGGATTGGCGGCGATTGCAGACCGCTTTGGGCGGCGCGTCGCTGATCGAAGACGCGCGGCTTGACGCGATGACTCGCGACGGGGCGCTGATGACGGTGAATCATCGGGGCCGGCCGGATCAGCTGGCGCTGGAATTGTCGGAGCGGGGCGTGGACCTGCAAACCTCGGACGTCGTGTACGTCGCCCGGCTGACCGGCGGGTTTGGCTTCGGCGCGTCCCGGCGATGACGGCGGAGCGCCTGGCGCTCCCGTTCCCGCCGCTGGATCGCGATCCGCGCGCCACGCTTGTCGAGGGTCCGGCGAACGCGGCGGCGCGGGCGGCGTTCGCCCATTGGCGTGACTGGTTGGGCGGGGCTCTGGCCTTTGTGGGGCCCGCGGGCGTCGGCAAGTCGCACCTCGCCGCGGTTTGGGCCGCCGATGTCGGAGCGGTCTGGCTCGACGCCGATCTAGCCGGCGCGCCAACGTCGGGCCCGGTCGTGCTCGACCGCGCGGACGAGGTTGAAGACGCACGGGCGTTGTTTTCCTTCGTGGAGGGAGTTCGAACCGGAGCTCTCGGCCCGGTGCTGATGACGGCGCGGTCGCGGCCGGGATTGTGGAGGGCGGACTTGCCGGACCTGCGTTCTCGCCTGCGCGCGATCGCGGCCGTCGAAGTCGATCGACCGGGCGAGGAGGAATCACGGCGAATTCTTCAGAAACTGTTTGGGGATCGCGGGATAGAAGCCAGCGACGGTCTGCTGGAGTATCTTGTGCGGCGGATTGAGCGCACGCCCGCTGCAGCAGCCGCAGCGGTCGAACGCCTTGACGCGGAAGCCTTGAGACGGGGGCGGAGCGTGAACCGTGCGCTGGCACAAGACACGTTCGGCGTTGACGGTTAGGCGGCTACGGGAGCAATCGGGCTTTGGCGTCGAAAACGCGCAAACGCACCAAGACGGCGGCGGTGGTCGAGGCGGCGGAGGCCGCGCCGGACCCGTTTCAAGATCTTGGGCGATTCATCAACCGCGAACTGTCTTGGCTCGAGTTCAACCGACGCGTCCTCGACGAGGCCAAAAACATCAATCACCCGTTGATGGAGCGAGTTCGCTTTCTGGCGATTTCGGGTTCCAACCTGGATGAGTTTTTCATGGTCCGTGTTGCGGGCCTGCGGGCGATGGTCCGCAACGGCGTCACGACGCCCAGCCAGGACGGTTTGACGCCTGCCGAACAACTCGACGCCGTCAATCGGGTCGCCAGCGAATTGATGGACGACCAGCAAGCGTGCTGGCGCTCGCTTGTCGAAGCGATGGACGCGGCGAGCGTCCAGGTTCTGCAGCCAGCGGATCTCACCAAAAAAGAAAAGGCCTGGCTGCGCGAAGACTTCATGGTCCGCATTTTTCCTTTGATCACGCCGCTGGCGGTGGATCCGGCGCACCCGTTTCCTTTCATCCCAAACCTTGGTTTCAACATCGCCTTGCGCCTGAAGGGAAAAGACGGCGGCCGCATGAACGCGCTGGTTCCGATTCCGCAAGGCGTGGAGCGGTTCGTGGCCTTGCCGACAGAGGCCAAGGACGCTGCGGGCCGGTCGGCGCGCCGCTACATGTCGATCGAAAACGTGCTGACTCTGTTTTTAGACTCGCTGTTTCCAGGACGAAGTGTCGTCGAGACCGGCGCGTTTCGAATCATCCGCGACAGCGATATCGAGATCGAAGAAGAAGCTGAAGATCTCGTGGAGTTCTTCGAGTCGGCGCTCAAACGTCGGCGGCGGGGCGTCCTTGTGCGGCTGAAAATCGACGCGTCGGCGCCGGAGGCCCTGCGCGATTTCATCGTGCGCGAACTGGAGGCGCAGGCCCAGGACATCACCATGGTCGAGGGCATTCTCGGCGTGAAGGACGTGTCCGAGTTGATACCGGACGATCGGCAAGACTTGCGCTTTCCGCCGTACGAGGCGCGGTTTCCCGAACGCATTCGGGATCATGGCGGCGACTGTTTCGCCGCCATCCGGGAGAAGGACATTCTCGTCCATCATCCCTACGAGTCATTCGACGTCGTGGTGCAATTTCTGAAGCAGGCCGCTGACGATCCCAACGTCGTCGCCATCAAGCAGACATTGTACCGGACGTCGAAGGGGTCGCCGATCGTCGCCGCGTTGTGCGAAGCGGCCGAGGCCGGCAAGAACGTCACCGCTCTGGTTGAACTCAAGGCGCGCTTCGACGAGGAGGCGAATCTCAATTTCGCCCGCGACTTGGAACGGGCCGGCGTGCAAGTCGTCTACGGCTTCATGGAGTGGAAGACCCACGCCAAGCTGAGTCTCGTGGTTCGGCGCGAGACCGACGGATTGCGAGCCTACACCCATGTCGGCACCGGCAACTATCACCCGGTGACGGCGAAGATCTACACCGACTTGGCGCTGTTTACCGCGGACCCGGCTTTCGGACGCGACGCGGGGCGGGTGTTCAATTTCGTCACCGGCTACGCCGAACCCGACGAACTCGAAAAATTTGGATTGTCGCCGGTCAATCTGAAATCAAAGATCTTGGAGCTGATCAACACCGAAGCTGAGAACGCTCTCGCGGGGAAGCCGTCGGGCATCTGGGCGAAAATGAATTCGCTTGTGCACCCTGATGTCATCGACGCCCTGTACCGCGCGTCCCAAGCCGGCGTGAAAATCGAATTGGTGATGCGCGGCATTTGTTGTCTGCGGCCGGGGGTTGCCGGGCTTTCCGACAACATTCGCGTGAAGTCGATCGTCGGGCGATTTCTCGAGCATTCCCGCATCTCGTGTTTCGCCAACGGGGCCGAGATGCCTTCATCCGAAAACAAGGTGTTCATTTCGTCCGCCGACTGGATGCCGCGCAATCTGGAACGACGTGTGGAAGTCATGGCCCCGATCGAGAACAAGACGGTTCACCGGCAGGTGCTCAGTCAGATCATGATCGCAAACCTCTACGACGAGCGCCAAAGCTGGTACATGGGCGCCGATGGCTCGTTTACGCGGGTCGACACCTCCTCGATCGCCGAGCCTTTCAGCGCCCATGAGTATTTCATGAACAACCCGAGCCTGTCCGGCCGCGGAAGCGCGTTGCAGAACGACCTGCCGCCGCAGCAACCTCATGCCGACCGGCGCGGGTGACGCCGCCGACCTGTTCGGGCGCGTCGCGCGTCCGTTCGCTCCGGCGGCCGTTCGTCCTGCCCCCGCCGCCGCCGTCGCCGTTCGCGACGCGGCGGTCGTGGACGTCGGCTCGAACTCAATTCGATTGGTTCTCTACCGCATCGAAGGCCGGGCGATTCTGCCGATCTTGAATGAGCGGTCCGCGGTCGGGCTGGGTCGCGGATTGCAGGAGTCCGGCGTGCTGTCGCCCGACGGCGTGACGGAGGCCGTTGCGGCGTTGGAGCGGTTTCGCGTGTTCTTGGACGCGCGCGGCGTCACGGACGTCATCGCCGTGGCCACGGCCGCGGTTCGCGAAGCCAAGGATGGTCCGGCGTTCGCCAAGCGCGTCGCCCAGATCTTGCGGGCTCAATTGAGCGTCATCACCGGCGAAGAGGAGGCGCGGGCGTCGGCGCTTGGAATCATCGCCGGCGAGCCCGACGCGAGCGGAATAGTCGGCGATCTCGGTGGCTCGAGCTTGGAGTTCGCCGTCGTCGACGGCGGAGAATTCGTGTCGGGCATGACCTTGCCGCTGGGGCCGTTCGCCTTGGCCGGCGCCTGCGGCGGGGACCTAAAGGCGGCGCGAAAAATCGTCGATACGATTGTGAGCCGAGCGGCGCGGCGTTTCACCGGGCCGCGCGAAACCCTCTACGCCGTCGGCGGGGCGTGGCGCGCGATCGCGCGCATTTCTTTGGAATCGCGCGGCCATCCCGTTCGCTTGCTGCACGGCTATGAACTGTCCGCCGTCGAAGCGATCGATCTGGCCAAATTCGTGGCCAAACAAAGCGTGGCGTCGATCGCGAGCGTCCCGGAAGTGTCCAGACGGCGGGCCGAAACGCTTCCGCTTGCGGCGGTTGTTCTGGAACGCGCGGTCAAGCGGTTGGGCGTGAAGTGCGTGCGTGTTCAGGCCTACGGGCTGCGCGAAGGGCTGCTCTTTGCGCGCATGAGCGAAGACGAACGCGCCGGAGATCCGCTCGTCGCGGGTCTTGAAGCCCTCGCGCGGCGCAGCGGCGGGATTGCGGCGATCGGGCCGGCGCTGGAGAGTTGGCTCGAACCGGCGCGAGCGGCGATGGGCGCGGTGTTCGACGCCGACCGCGACTCCGTGCTTTTTTCGGCCGCGTGCCGTACCGCGGACTTGGGCGGCCGCCATCACCCCGATCATCGCGCGGAGCTGGCGAGTCTGGAGACGCTCTATGCGCCGGTCGCCGGCGTGAGCCACGAGGAGCGTGTGTTTCTGGCCCTGGCGGTGCATCACCGCTACGGCGGCCGTCGCGACCCGGCTCCGTTGGCCGCGCCGTTGCGCCTTCTGCGGGAGGAAGGCCGGGACGCCGCCTTCAAATTGGGTCTCGGCCTGCGCTTCGCCTGCACGTTCTCAGGACGGGCGGCGACGCTCCTCGACCACGCCCATTTGGCCGTGACTGATCAGGACGTGGAACTGTCGCTCACCGAAACGGGGAAATGCCTCTACACATCGGCTGCCGAACGCCGCTTTTTGCATTTCGCGTCCGCGCTGGGCCGCGATCCCAAGATCGTCACGACGTAGCCGTCGGTCAGTCCGACGTCGCCACGATCCGATCGCCTTTGAGTCGCAAGGCGACCTCGCCGCGCTTCAGCGCCAGCGCGGCGTCGCCGAACACGCCGCGCCGCCAACCCTTGAGGGCTGGAACAGGCGCATCGTCGTCGGCGGCGATGCGCTCCAAGTCCGGCACGGTGGCGATCAATCGGGCGGCGACGTCATGTTCTTCCGCCTTAAGGCGTAAGAGCACTTTCAGGAGTTCGACGATCGGGCCAAGACCCGGCGGCGTCGGGGGCGGGCGGTCGATCTTGGGTGCGTCGCTGTCCTGCACGTCGGCGAGGACGTCGACGAGCGACCTTCCGGCGCGCGATCGTTCAAACCCTCGCGGCACGGCCCGCAACGCGGACAGGGCCTCTTCCGTGCGCGGGCGCTGCAGCGCGATTTCATAGAGCGCGTCGTCCTTGAGGATCCGGGAGCGTGGCACGTCGCGATCCTGCGCTTCGCGTTCGCGCCACGCCGCGGCGGCCATCAAGGCGGCGACGTAGCCCGGCGTGTGCTTGCGCAATTTCAACCGCCGCCAAGCCTGGTCCGGTTCCAAGCGGTAGGTCGCCGGCGCCGCCAGCGTCGCCATTTCTTCATCAACCCAGCGCGTGCGTTCCGCTTTCTCCAGGCGTTCGCGGAGCTTTGGATAGAGATCTCGCAGATGCACGGCGTCCGAAAGCGCGTAGGCGAGTTGCTTCTCCGACAGCGGGCGTTGGGACCAGTCGGTGAATCGAGAGCTTTTGTCGACATGCCGGTTCAAGAGCGCGCGGACGAGATTGTCGTAAGCGATAGAGTCTCCCAGACCCACGGCCGCGGCGGCGATTTGGGAGTCAAACAGGGGCTTCGGCACGTCCCCCGTCATGTGGAAGAAAATTTCCAGATCCTGCCGGGCCGCATGGAAGACCTTCAAAGTCCCCGGGTCGTGCAGCAATTCCAGGAATGGCGCGAGGTCGATGCCGTCGGCGAGCGGATCGATCAGAACCTCGACGTCGCCGGCGGCGGCCTGGATCAGGCAGAGCTTCGGCCAATAGGTCGACTCGCGCATGAATTCCGTATCGACGGCGACAAAGTCGCTGCGGCTCAAGCGGTCGCAGGCGTCGGCGAGGGCTTCGGTGGTCGAAATCAGCTTCATCGGGCTCATATAGCGGCGGTCGGCGGCGTTGTCGCGCAGGCGGATTCTTGACTCACAGGTGATTCCAAGGCGTTGTCCCGCCGACTTCCCGGAACCTCCCCATTTGAAGGCAGGGACATGCACGCTTATCGCACCCACACGTGCGGCGCGCTGCGCGCCGAAGACGTCGGCCAAACCGTCCGGCTTGCCGGCTGGGTCCACAGAAAGCGCGACCACGGCGGGCTCTTGTTCGTCGATCTGCGCGACCATTTCGGCGTCACGCAGTGCGTGCTTTTGCCTGGCAATCCGCATTTTGAACGACTTGAGCGCATGCGGGTGGAGAGCGTCGTGTCGGTGACGGGCGAAGTCGTCGCGCGCAGCGCCGACACCGTGAACGCCAGCTTGCCGACCGGCGGCATCGAACTCAAGGCGACGGAATTGGAGGTCCATTCGGAGGCCGCCGAATTGCCGTTGCCGGTGTTCGGCGAGCCGGAGTACCCGGAAGAGACGCGGCTCACCTATCGGTTTTTGGATTTGCGTCGGGAGACGCTGCACCGAAACATCGCTCTGCGGTCCGCGATCATCTCCTCAATCCGACGACGCATGACCGATCAGGGATTCACGGAATTCCAGACCCCGATCCTGACGGCGTCGAGTCCGGAAGGGGCGCGCGATTTTCTTGTGCCGTCTCGCTTGCACCCGGGGCGGTTTTACGCCCTGCCGCAGGCGCCGCAGCAATTCAAGCAACTGATCATGGTCGCCGGCTTCGATCGCTACTTCCAGATCGCCCCGTGCTTTCGCGACGAAGACGCGCGCGCCGATCGCAGTCCGGGCGAATTCTATCAACTTGACGTGGAAATGAGCTTCGCCACCCAGGACGACGTGTTTGAGGCGATCGAACCGGTGATGCACGGATTGTTCGAGGACTTCGCCGACGGCCGCGCGGTCAGTCCGGCGCCGTTCCCCCGCATTCCGTTCGCCGACGCGATGCTGAAGTTCGGAACTGACAAGCCGGACTTGCGGATACCGATCGAAAACTGCGATGTCACGTCGTTCTTCGAGCGCGACGGCGTGACCTTCAACGCGTTCAAGAACGTCATCTCCGGCGGCGGCACCGTGCGCGGCGTGCCCGCCCCGGGCGCGGGGGCGCTTCCGCGTTCGTTCTTCGACAAGCTCAACGATTGGGCGCGCAAGGAGATGCAGGCGCCGGGCCTTGGCTATGTCGTCTTCGAGGACGGTCCGGAAGGTCTGACCGGAAAGGGGCCGATCGCCAAGTTCATTCCAGCAGACGTCCAACGCGAGATGGCCGACCACGCCGGCGTCAAGGCGGGCGACGCCCTGTTCTTCGCGGCGGGAGCCTCCGGCGATGCGGTGAAACTCGCCGGCGCGGCGCGGGCGAAGATCGGCCAGGAGTTGAATTTGGTCGAACCCGGCGTTTTCAAATTTTGTTGGATCGTCGATTTTCCGATGTTCGAGTGGAATGAGGACGACAAGAAAGTCGATTTCTCGCACAACCCGTTCTCAATGCCGCAAGGCGGCATGGAGGCGCTCGAGTCAAAGGATCCTCTCGACATCCTCGCCTACCAATACGACATCGTCTGCAACGGCGTGGAGCTTTCCTCTGGGGCGATCCGGAACCATCGCCCGGAGATCATGCTCAAGGCGTTCGACATCGCCGGCTATGGTCCGGACATCGTCGAAGACAAGTTCGGCGGCATGCTCAACGCTTTCCGCTACGGGGCTCCGCCGCATGGCGGAATCGCGCCGGGGGTGGACCGTATCGTCATGTTGCTTGCGGGCGTCGAGAACATCCGTGAAGTGACGATGTTTCCGATGAACCAGCAAGCGCAGGATCTGATGATGAACGCGCCGTCGGACGTGTCCTCACAGCAATTGAAGGAATTGCATATCCGCGTCGTTGAACCGCCCAAAGAGACCGCCAAGAGCTAGGCGAAGTCGAACCGCCGGGCGTCCGAGGAGCGAACGTCCGGCTTATCCGACTGGGCGCCGAGGCACGCGGGACGCCGCCAGGCTGGGCCTCTTGCCGTGCCCGGCGTCACTCTTGCGCATGCGTCATGCCGCGCGCGCCAACGCGGATGTGCTCAATCGTCGTAGTTTCGATGCGAACGGCGATTCTCCATCCAGGGCACGTCATCGCAGTCGGCGATCGTCAGACCGTTCGGCAGCCGCGTGTCGCTGTCCCCGCAGGCGACGGCGAGCATGCCCTGATTGAGGCCGCGAGCGCTCGAAAGGTCCGCGCCTTCGAAGGCGACTTCATGAAGGCGTGCGCCGCGAAAGTCGGAGCTGTCGAACGCGACGTCGTGAAAGTTCGACTCAGAGATTTCCGTGTCGATGAAAGACGCGTCGGCGAGTCGCGCTCGACCGAAATTCACATGTGCGAAGCTCGCGCCTTCAAATCTCGCCTTGATCAAGACCGCGTGCCCGAAATTGACATGGTCGAACGTGGCGGTGTCGGCGATCAGATTGTCGCCGTCCACGGACCCGAAGTTGACGTGTTGAACGTCGGCCGCCGTCAAATCGATTTCGCCGAGACCGGCGTCGCCGAAGTTGGCGTGTTGAAGCCGAGATTCGCGCATGTCGGAACGAGAGAAGTCGGCGCCGCCGACGTTGACGTGGGCGATGGTCGCGCGACGCATCGTGGCGTTGCGAAACGTCGCGTTGGCGAGGGAGGAGTGCGAGATGGTGGCGTCTGTCAGGTTGGCGCCGTCAAAATTGACGCTGACGAAGCTCCTTTGGCTGAAGTCGCGACCGCTGAGATCGTCGTTCGAATAATCGCACGAAATGCACATGTTCTTGTCGCGCCGCGCGCCGTCATCGTCTGGGTGCGCGAGTGCGGAGGCGGCGAGAGCAAGCGCGCCGACTCCGGCGGCGGTGATCAACGTCGTCATTTTGGTCTCCCGGGTTTTTTGAGTTCTGGCGGAGGTCAATTGCGCCAGGATGAGTTCCAAAAGCGGCCTTCGTTCCAAGGCGCGTCCTTGCAGTTTTGGATCGTGAGTCCGTCAGGCACGCGCGTGAGATTGGTGCCGCAGGCCATCGTGAGTTGCGCGGCAGTCAGGCCGGCCGCGTCCGACAAGTCGACATTGGAGAAGTCGACGATCCGGAATTCCGCGCCGGTGAAGTCGAGAGAGCGGGCCGTGGCTCCGTCGAAATCGACGTGCTCAAGATAGGCGTTCCGGAAGGACGCGCCATCGAGGATTGATTCGTCGAAGTCGACATGAATCAGCCGCCCGTCGTCGAACACCGCGTCGCCAAGCCGTCCAGCGTCGAAGTCGGCGTGGCGAATTTGGGCGCCGCCGAACTGGGCGGCGGTCAAATCCGAGGCGTCAAAGTCGACGTGTGAGATATCGGCGTTCGTGAAAATCGCGCCCGGCGCGTCGGAGGCGTCGAAGTCGCTGTGCGACAGAGTGGCGTCGGTGAAATCGACGCGCGCAAAGCTGGATCCTTCAAAATCCGTATGCGCCAGATTGGCGCCGCGCATGTCGGCGTCGTCGAACGTCGCGCCTTCGAACGAGGAGTGCGCAAAACGCGACCCGGTGAGGGTGGCGTTGGCGAACGTTGAATACTCGAAATCGACGCGGGTGAAATTTTTGTCGGCGAGATTGCGGCCGGCGTAGTCGCAGCCGGAACATTCGCGTTCATCGTCGGCGACGGCCGCGCTCGAAACGGCGGCTCCGGCGACCAAGGCGGCAAGCAGCAGGCGCATGAAAGTTTCTCCCCGTTGAGCGAGAACGGTCGACGTCAGTGTTCGACGTCGGTTTCAGCCTCGCGTTCGATGTCGTGCATCATGGCGTCGATTTCAGCGTGCAGTTGCTGGAGGCGTTCTTCGTATTCGGCTTCAAAGCGCTCTTCGGCGGCTTCCTGCTCGGTTTCGAGTTTGGCTTCCGCTTGTTCGTATTCGCCTTCCAAACGTTCGAGTTCGTTTTCGAGCTCGCGCAGCCGGTTCTCGAGAGCGCGAGTTTCACTGTCGTCGGCCCGGTCGAGGCGACGTTCGATCAGGGATTGTTCAACTTCAATCGCACGCTCTCGATCGCGAAAGGCACGCGCCAGGCTGCGTTCTTTGGACGTGTATTCACGTTCCAGAGCGCGCTCGCGCATTTCGAACTCGCGCTCGACGCGGGATTCCTCGAGGTCGCGCCGGGCGTCGATGACTTCGATGCGGCGATCGAGCCGTTCTTCTCGAAGCTCGTCGCGAGCGTCGATCCACTCCATTTCGGCGTCGTCCAACGCATCCAACGCTTCCTGGAGGGCCTCGGTGACGTATTCGCCCTGAGACGCAAGAGTCGCGCTCTCCAGCGCACGACGGGCTTCCTGGAGCGAGTCTGTGGGATCGATGTCGAGGTCGATCTGAACTTCGTTGAGGGCGTTGCGCGCGGCGTCGATGGCGTCGCGCATCTCAAGATCGATGTCGCCGTGCGCCGCCGCGAAGGCTTCGTTCAACGCCATCCGCGATTCGGTGAGGGCTTCGGCGGCGTCGGCGAAGGCCTCGAAGTTTTCGAACGCGGCCAGGTCGCCATCGGGAACGACGAACGAAAACGATCCATCTTTGCCGGTGATGGCGAAGACGCCGCGCCCGTTCTCAACCACGCGGACATCAACGTCCGGCATGACGAAGCCGTTTTGGTGATTCTGGAACACGTCGACCCCGTCCGGGCCGAAAAAGTATCGGGAACTGAAGCCGAACTTCTTGCCGAAATGGTAGTCGGCGCAGCTCTTGAGCGGCGTTTCCGACAGGTTCGCGGGCAACTTGGTGTCGTCGTCGCCGCAAGCGGATTCAAGTTGGCTGACGGTCAAGCCGCGCGCGCCCGTCAGGTCGGCGCCGCCGAACATGGCGCCGCTGAAATCGGCGCCTTCGACGTTGGTGTCGGCGAAGACCGCGTTCTCAAAGATGGCGCCTTCAAACTCGGAGCCGGACAGGTCGGCGCCCTCGAACTTCGCGCCCTTGAAGACGCTGCCGGCGAAACTCGAACCGGAAAGAACAGTGCGGGAAAAATCGCCGCGCACGAACGTCGTGCCCTGAAACTCCCCAGCACTGAGTTTGGCGCCCAGAAACGTCACGTCTGAAAAATTAGCGCCGACGACTTCCGCTTCCTGGAGTTCGGCGCTGGAGAAATCCGACGCCGAGAAGTTGGCGCCCATGATTTCCGCGCGGTTCAGCCGCGCTCCCGAAAAATCGCTTTGAGACATGTTGCCGCCCTGGATGACGGCGCGCGTCAGATCGGCGCGGGCGAAATTCGCATTCGTGAGGTTGCCGCTGATGCGGGTTTTTTGCAGCTTGGCTCCGGAGAAATTCGACCGCGGCAGGTTTCCGCTGATCGTGGCTCCGTTAAGATTGTTGCCGGAATAATCGCAATCGGAGCAGACGCCCCCGATCGCCTTGGTTTTCTTCACGTCGTCCTTTTGCGCGAACGCGGGGCTCGCGAAGACGATCATGAATACGGCGGTGAGAAGCGCTCCGCGCACCGCGTCCTCCTTGTCCGGTTCCGTCTAGGTCGGTCTCAGAGGTACCCCGATGCGCCGGAGGAAAGTACTTAAATCCTTGTAAGTCCTTAGAAAGGAGACCCGCAATCCCTTATCGTCAAAGGCGAGGGGAGTTGCGTGGAAGAATCGCCGCAGGCCGCGTCCAGCTGCGATTGGGTCAGGTTTTTCGCGCCTTCCAGTTCAGCGCCGGACAGATCCGCGTCCGTGAGGTCCGCGCCGGCGAAGTCGGCATAGCCAAGATAGGCCCCGACGAAATTGGCCCGCGACAGGTCGGCGTCGCGAAACCGGGCGCTGGAAAACCGCGCGGCGGCTCCGTCGAGGATCGAGAGATCGGCTCCGACGAAGTTCGTGTCGTCGAAGATTCCGGCGGTCAACGTCGCTTGGCGAAGCCGCGCCCCGGAAAAGTCGCGGCCCGGCATGTCCCAATACGAGAAATCCGCTTGAAAGAGATTGCAGCCGGGACAAGCCTTCAGCCCCGCCTCGACGCGGGCTATTTGCCCGGCGTCCTGGGCTGACGCGGTTCCGGCGACCGCGAACGCGGCCAAAGCGGCGATGAAACGGGCGCGCATGGCGGCGGCCTCCTCGACATGGTTTCCCTGAGGTTAAGCAAGCCGCGGGCCGCAGGCGCTCCTCAGCTGCAGCCGGTTGATGTGCCGCACGTGTCGCACTTCATGCACGTGCCGGATCGCACCAGCGTGAAGGAACCGCATTCGGGGCATGGATCGCCGGCGTAGCCCTTGATTCTCGCCTCTTCCGCGTGCGCTCTGTCGCGCGCTCCCGGCCCCGCTGGAGGGCTGGTTTCGACAAAGCCGGCGTCCGGCGCGGCGGCGATGTCGCCGCCGCCGGGCATGCGGGCCTTGAGCCGTCGGGCGGCGTCGGCCAACAGGATCAGGTTCTCGGGAGCCCGGCCGCGGCTGAACCCCTTCGAGATCAGGCTGGCGGCCTCCTCCGGCGCTTGTTCCAATCGGCCTTCCTTGACGCCGCCGCCGAGTCCGTCGGACGCGGCGCGGCTTGGGTCGACGTGGGCGAGATCGTCGCGCCCGTGATAGGACACCGCGAGTTCTCGGAAGAGGGAGTCGAGGATCGACGTCGCCTGTTTGATGCGGTCGTTGCCGGTCACCGGACCCGCCGGGTCGAAACGGGTGAACACATAGGCGTCGACGAATTCTTCCAGCGGCACGCCGTACTGCAGGCCGATGGAAATCGCGATCGCGAAATTGTTCATCAGCGACCGAAACGCGGCGCCTTCCTTGTGCATGTCGAGAAAGATTTCGCCGAGATCGCCGTCGTCGAATTCGCCGGTGTGAAGGTAGACCTTGTGGCCGCCGACCGTCGCCTTTTGAATGTAGCCTTTGCGCCGGTCGGGCAGACGGCGGCGCGACATCGGTTGTTCGACGACACGCTCGACAACGCGTTCCACAACACGCTCCGCGAGAACGCGCGAGGCCGCCGCGCGCGGTTGCTCGACAACGTCTTCCAAAGCCTCGAGCTCCACTGCGTCGAGTAGGGCGCTGGCGAGCGGTTGCGACAACTTGGAGCCGTCGCGGTAAAGCGCGACCGACTTGAGGCCGAGGCTCCAGGCCTTGGCGTAAGCGGTGGAGCAATCGTTGATCGTGGCGGCGTTCGGCATGTTGATGGTTTTTGAGATCGCTCCCGAGACGTAGGGCTGCACCGCGGCCATCATGTGGATGTGCGCGTTGATCGACAGCGCCCGCGTTCCGGTCCGCCCGCAAGGCGCGGCGCAGTCGAACACCGGCAGGTGTTCCAGTTTCAAGTGCGGCGCGCCTTCAAGCGTCATTGCGCCGCAGCAGTAGGTGTTGGCTTCTTCGACTTCGCGGGCGCTGAACCCGATCGCGGTCAGCACGTCGAAGCCGGGCTGATTCAAGTCTTCGGAGGGAATGCCGAGCGCGTCGGTGAGGAATCCGTCGCCCAACGTCCACCGGTTGAAGGCGAAGCGGATGTCGAACGCGTCGGCGAGCGAGTCTTCGACGGTGCGGATTTCGAGGTCGGTGAAGCCTTTGGCCCTCAAAGTCTCCCACCCCACCGACGGCGCGCCCTCGAGAGTGCCGCGGCCAAGCGCATAGATTTCAATTTCCGCGATTTCCGCCGGCGTGTAGCCCAACGCCTGCAGCGCAGCGGGCGCCGAGCGATTGATAATCTTGAAGAAGCCGCCGCCGGCGAGTTTCTTGAATTTCACCAGCGCGAAGTCCGGTTCGATTCCGGTGGTGTCGCAGTCCATGACCAGACCGATCGTGCCGGTCGGCGCGATGGCGGTGGTCTGGGCGTTGCGCAAGCCGTGGGTCTCGGCGGCTTCAAGCGTCGCCTCCCAGGCGTCACCAACGGCCTCGGCGAGACCCGGAAAGGGACAGCCGTCGACGTCGAGCGGCAACGGTGGAACGTTGACGTCTTCAAACTCGTGCGCCTCGCCAATCCCGTAGGCGGCGCGGGCGTGATTGCGCAACACCCGCAGGGCGTGGACCTGGTTTGTCGCGTACGCCGGAAACGGCTCAAGCGCCGCGGCGAGCTCGGCCGACGTGCGGTAGGCTGTCGCCGACAGCAGTGCTGTAATGGCCGCCGCCGCGGCGCGGCCTTCGCGGCTGTCGTAGGCGAGACCGGTCGACATAAGGAGGCCGCCAAGGTTGGCGTAGCCCAATCCGAGGGTGCGAAATTCCGCCGACCGCTTGGCGATGTTCTTCGAAGGAAACGACGCCATGGACACCGAAACGTCGAGCGCCACGGTCCACAGCCGGACGGCGTGCGCAAAGGCCTCGGTGTCGAACTCGCCGTGGTCGCGCAGAAACGATTTCAGGTTCAACGACGCGAGGTTGCAGGCGGTGTCGTCGAGGAACATGTATTCCGAACACGGGTTCGACGCGCGGATTTCGCCGCTCGCGGCGCACGTATTCCAGGCGTTGATCGTGTCATGGAATTGCACGCCCGGGTCGGCGGAAGCCCAGGCCGCGCGCGCGATCTTGCGCCACAGGTCCCGCGCCCGCACGGTCTTGGAGGTGAGGCCGTCGGTGCGGCGCACCAGGGACCAATCGGCGTCTTCTTCGACGGCGCGCAGGAAGGCGTCCGGGATGCGAACGGAATTGTTGGCGTTTTGCCCGGAAACGGTCTCGTAGGCCTCCGAGTCCCAATCGATGTCGTAGGTTTCGAAATCGAGGTCCGTCTCGCCCTGGGCGGCGAGCGCCAGGGTCTGGGCGATCACCCCGTCCGGCGCGCCGGCGCGACGGGCCGCCTTGATCTCGCGCTTCAGGGCGGCATTTTTCTCTGGGTCGAGGCAGTCTTCGGCCGCCCCCTCGCAATTGACGCACGCGCGGAGGATCGCCTCCAACCGCGCTTTCAAAAGATGCGAGCCGGCGACCAAGGCGGCGACCTTGCGCTCCTCTTTGGCCTTCCAGTCGATGAAGCTCTCGATGTCCGGGTGGTCGACGTCGACGACCACCATCTTGGCGGCGCGACGAGTGACTCCGCCGGACTTGATCGCGCCGGCCGCCGCGTCGCCGACTTTGAGGAAACTCAAGAGCCCCGACGATTCACCGCCGCCCGACAGCGGCTCGCCGCGTCCGCGGATCGAGGAATAGTTGGATCCGGCGCCCGAGCCGAATTTGAACAGCCGCGCTTCGCGGGTCCAGAGATCCATGATCCCCCCTTCGGCGAGGAGGTCGTCGTCGACATGCTGAATGAAGCACGCGTGCGGTTGCGGTCGTTCGTAAGCGTTGTCGGTCTTGCGCGCCCGACCGGTGTCGGGATCGACATACCAATGGCCCTGAGGGCCGCCGTCGAGGCCGTAGGCCCAATGCAATCCGGTGTTGAACCATTGCGGGCTGTTCGGCGCGGCGATCTGGGCGGCGAGCATGTAGCGGATTTCGTCGAAAAAAGCGCGCGCGTCGCTCTCGTCGCGGAAATGGCCTTCTTTCCAACCCCAATAAGTCCAAGCGCCGGCCATGCGGTCGAACACCTGCTTGGCCGAGGTTTCGGACGTGGACCGGTCGGACTCGACGATGTCGGCCAGGGCCTTGTCGTCGGCGCGGCGACGGCGCAGCCACGCCGGCACGCCTTTTTCGACGACGGACTTGAGCGCCGCCGGCACGCCGCCGCGCCGCAGATATTTTTGCGCCAGGATGTCGACCGCCGTCTGGCTCCACGCCTCCGGCGCTTCGACGTTCACGGGGACGCCTACCGAAGCGCCGTCGAGGCCATGCAGTTCACTCACGGCGCTGCGAAAAGCGATCCGGGAATAAGGATCTTCCCCTTCGACGGTGAATCGGCGTTCGATGCGCATCACTAGTGCCCCACTCAATATCAGACGCTAAATATAGTATCGTCGGGCGCGGTTTGCGAGCCGTTTTCCACCGCCCGAACGCTGTTTTTTCGGCCTCGCCGCCGGCGCTGGACGGCCTTGGGAACGGCGTGCATATTCCGCCCCGATTCACAGGGAAGACCTTATGCTGCGCTTTATAAAACGGCTGTTCGCCTGGTGGGACGGCGTCACGATCGGGACCGCCTGGACGCTGCTGAGCCGTGGCGCGCGTTTCATCGGGGCGGACGAGTACGGCAACCGCTACTTTGAAGAGCGCCGGACCAGCCTTGAAGGCCGCAAGCGCCGCTATGTCACCTACAACGGCTACGCCGACGCGTCCCGCGTCCCGCCGGACTGGCACGGCTGGCTGCACCACACCGTCGCCGAACCGCCGAGCCTGGATTTGGTCGGCGAGGACGGCCTCGGGAATCGGTATTTTGAAGAAGTGCGGACGTCGGTCGATGACGTGCGCCGTCGGCGCTTCGTGGCTTTCGCCGACGGCGCCGAAGTGGCGACAGTGCCGGACGACTGGCGCGCTTGGCTGGATCGAACGGCGCCGGGCGCGCCGGACAGCGCCGCTCCGACCAAAAGCCGGGTTCGAGGCCTGCCGCGCCGCAGCTGGGAGTTGGATCACCGGCCGAACCTCACCGGCACGCTTCACGCTTGGCGCCCGCAGGGCTCGCTGGCGCGGTCCGAAGGGCGCGCCAAGCAGACCGGCGACTATGAAGCTTGGACACCGGGAGACTGAACATGCTGCGCGATCAAATCGCGGAAACCTTGGTCGGCGCCGCTGTTCTCGCCGTCGCCGCTTTGTTTTTGGCCTATTCGTTGACCACAGCGGGCAAGGCGGGCGCCGGAGGCTATCCGCTGAGGGCCCAATTCTCCTCAGTGGACGGCCTAGGCGTTGGCGCCGACGTGCGCATGTCGGGCGTCAAGATCGGCTCGGTGAGCGCGATTCAGCTAGATCCGGAGTCCTTCAATGCGTTCGTGACGTTCACGGTCGCAGATGTGGTCAAAGTCCCGTCCGATTCCAGCGTCAGGTTGCGCAACGAAGGCCTGTTGGGCGGCGTCTATCTCGCCATCGAGCCGGGGGCGGACGAAGACTACCTCGTCGCCGGCCAAGAGATCGAGTTCGGCCAAGGGGCGATCGACGTGCTGCGCTTGCTGGCGGAATTCGTCACCCGGCGCGACGATTCGGAGTAGGAAACGGATGCGCAACTTGATCGCCGGCGCGGCTTTCGCCGCCGTCGGCATGACCGCGGCCGGCGCCCAAGATTCGCCGACGTGGCTGCCCGGCGAGGCGGCCGTGTTGCGCGGCCTCGACAAAATCACCGCAGAAACGCGCGATTTCGATGCGCCGGTCGGCGAAGACGTGGTTTTCGGCGCATTGACCATACGCGTTCACAAGTGCTCCAAGCGCCCGCCCGAAGAGCCGCCTGAAACGGTCGTCGGCATGGAGGTGTTTGAACGCGCCACCGACGGCGAAGGCGGAGCGGGCGAGCCGCGTCTCATTTTCTCGGGGTGGATGTTCGCGTCGAGTCCGGCGCTCAACGCGCTCGAACACGGCGTCTACGATGTTTGGGCTCTGAACTGCAGGATCTCGGAGACAGCGGTTCCTGAGACCGACCCGGACGCGCCGGCGGCCCCGGCGACAGAGTCGAGCGAATAAAAATCGGCTTCGGTCGTGCGCGCGGACGCGAGCATCGCCTGGTACTGGTCGCGTGAGATCTCGGTCGCACCGAATTGTCGCAAGTGGTCGGTGATGAACTGCGTGTCCAACAGCAAAAAACCGCCGACGATCAAACGCGCCACGAGGTGGGCGAGGGCGACTTTCGACGCGTCGCGCTCGTGCGCGTACATGCTCTCGCCGAAGAACGCGCCGCCGAGCGCGACGCCGTAGAGCCCGCCGACCAGCCGTTCGCCGCGCCAGGCTTCAATCGAATGGGCGTCCCCGCGCGCATGAAGCGTCACGTACAGGTCCGCGATCCGTTCGTTGATCCATGTGTCTTCGCGGTCCGGCCCCGGTTCGGCGCAGGCGCGAACGACATCGACGAAGGCGGTGTCGACGCGGATCTCGAACGCATCCTGTCGGATGGTGCGACGAAGGCGCCGGGGAACATGGAAGGAATCAAGCGGCAGGACGCCGCGCAGGTCCGGGTTGAGCAGAAAAATCCGCGGGTCGTCGCGCGAATCCGCCATCGGAAAGACGCCGCGCGCGTAACAAGCCAAAAGCTGGTCCGGTCCGAAGCCCTGAATGCCGGCCTCCCTGGGGCGTCACTGTTTGGCGAGCCAGCGCTCCAGCCAGTGAATGTCGTAATCGCCGTTCTGAAATTCCGGCTCGTTCAAGAGATCATGAAACAAAGGGATGGTGGTTTGAATGCCGGAAATCACCATTTCGTCCAGCGACCGCCTCAGGCGCATCAAGGCCTCAGGCCGCGACCGACCGTGGACGATGAGCTTGCCGATCAAGCTGTCGTAGTAGGGCGGGATCGCGTAGCCGGTGTAGATCGCGGAATCCAACCGCACGCCGAGACCGCCCGGGGCGTGAAATTCGGTGATCGTTCCAGGCGACGGCGCGAACGTGCGCGGATGCTCGGCGTTGATCCGGCACTCGATCGCCCAACCATTGAACTGGATCTCGTCCTGGGTGAACGACAAGGGCGCGCCGTCGGCGATGCGAATTTGTTCCCGCACCAAGTCGATGCCGGTGATTGCTTCGGTGACCGGGTGTTCAACCTGCAGACGCGTGTTCATCTCGATAAAGAAGAACTCGCCGTTTTCGTACAGGAACTCGATGGTGCCGACGCCGCGGTAGCCGATCCGCTGAATCGCCTTGACGACGATGTCGCCGATCTCCGCCCTCTGCTCGTCGTTGAGCGCGGGCGAGGGCGCTTCTTCCAGCACCTTTTGGTGACGGCGCTGCAGCGAGCAGTCGCGCTCGCCGAGGTGCACGACGTGTCCTTGGGTGTCTGCGACCACTTGAATTTCGATGTGGCGCGGCTGGGAGAGGTATTTTTCGATGTAGACCGCGTCGTCGCCGAACGCGGCCTTCGCTTCCGAACGCGCCGTCGACAACGCTTCCTTCAAGCCGCTTTCGGATCGCGCCACTTTCATGCCGCGGCCGCCGCCGCCGGCCGCCGCCTTGATCAACACGGGATAGCCGATGCCGGCGGCGATGCGGACTGCGTCGGCGTCGTTGTCGACGCCGCCGTCGGAGCCGGGCACGACCGGAATGCCGGCTTCCTTGACCGCCTGCTTGGCGGTGATCTTGTCGCCCATCATCCGAATGTGATCCGGCGTCGGCCCGATGAACACCAGGCCGTGCGCTTCGACAATCTCGGCGAAGCGGGCGTTTTCCGACAGAAAGCCGTAGCCGGGATGGATCGCCTGGGCGCCGGTGACTTCCGCGGCGGCGATGATCGAGGGCACGTTGAGATAGCTGTCCTTGGCCGCCGGCGGTCCAATGCAGACGCTCTCGTCGGCGAGGCGCACGTGCTTGGCTTTTGCGTCGGCGGTTGAATGGACGGCCACGGTCTGGATGCCCATCTCGCGGCAGGCGCGCAGCACCCGCAGGGCGATCTCGCCTCGGTTCGCGATGAGGATTTTATCGAACACGCGCCACGCCTCAGCCGATGATCACGAGCGCTTCGCCGAACTCCACCGGTTGTCCGTCGTCGACGAAGATTTCGAGCACTTTTCCGGAGCGCGGCGCCGGGATTGGGTTGAAGGTCTTCATCGCCTCTATGAGCAGCAATGTGTCGCCTTCCTTCACCGCCTGCCCGCGTTCGATGAACACCGCGGCGCCGGGCTCGGGCGACATGTAGGCGGTGCCGACCATCGGCGACGCGACGGCGCCGGGATGCGCGCTCATGTCCGCGGCGCTGTTCGGGCCGGGCGTTTCCGGCGCGGCGGAGGAGGCGGCGGCCGGCGGCGCGGCCGCCGAAGCGGTCGTCATGCCGGCGCCGGTGACGATGGTCTGCGGCGGCGGTTCCTTGGCCACCCGCACACGCAGTTCGCCTTTTTCGACTTCAATTTCCGTGAGGCCGGTTTCGGCCAGAATTTCCGCCAGTTCGCGCACGATATGCGCGTCGACCGGTGAAGCGGTCTTCCGGGCGGGCGGGGCGGACTTCGCCATCAATCGCTCCGTTTCATCGCAAAGCGGCACGCGGCTTCGACGCCGAGCACGTAGCTCGTCGCCCCGAAGCCGCTGACCGTTCCGTCGGCGACGCGGGTGACATAGTTGCGCCGGCGAAACGATTCGCGAGCGGCGGGGTTGGACAGATGCACCTCGACGATCGGCGCGTCCACCAATTTCAACGCGTCGTGCAGGGCCACCGACGTGTGCCCGTAGGCGGCGGGGTTGATCACCAAGGCGGCGGCCGCGTCGGCGGCCTCCTGAACCCAGTCGACAAGTTGGCCCTCGTGGTTGGTTTGGCGAAATTCAATGTTGAAGCCGAACGCCATGGCTCTGTCCGCGCACGCCGCGCGTATGTCGTCAAGCGTCTCCGCGCCATAGATTTCCGGCTCGCGGACGCCCAGCCGATTCAGGTTCGGCCCATTGAGGATGAAGATTGGATTCGGCATGCAGGTCCGCTTGAGTGGCCGCAGTTGTAGGCGGCGCGCGCATCGGTCACAAGAGCGCGCCCCGGCGGAAATTCCTATATGGAACAGGCGAGGATGAGAACATGCGGGTTACGGTTAACGGCGAAACGCGCGACGTGGCCGCCGGATTGACGCTCACCGCGTTTCTGGCGTCAATCGGCGTCGACGCCTCGAATGTGGCGGTGGAACGCAACCGCGAAATCGTGCCCCGGTCGGACTACGACGCCACGGCGCTCCGCGAGGCCGATCAACTGGAGATCGTGCAATTCGTTGGAGGAGGCTGACGTGGACGACGCCATCACCCCGAACCAGCCGATCGCAGCCGATCTATTGTCCATTGCGGGTCGGACTTTTCGCTCGCGCCTGATCATCGGTACGGGAAAATACAAGAACTACGCGCAAAACGCCGCCGCGCTGCAGGCCTCGGGCGCGGAAATCGTGACCGTGGCGGTGCGGCGGGTGAATTTGACCGATCCTGGACAACCTCGGCTTGTTGATTTCATCGACCCGGCGACGACCACCTATCTTCCCAACACCGCTGGCTGCTTCACCGGCGAAGACGCGGTGCGCACTCTCAGGCTGGCCCGAGAGGCCGGCGGCTGGGACCTGGTCAAGCTCGAGGTTCTGTCCGACCCGAAACACCTCTATCCGGACATGGCGGAGACGTTGCGCGCCGCCGAGATGCTGATCCGCGAGGGCTTCCAGGTGATGGTCTATTGCTCGGACGACCCGGTCTACGCCAAGCGCCTGGAAGAGGTCGGGTGCTGCGCGATCATGCCGCTTGGGGCGCCGATCGGATCGGGGTTGGGCGTCCAGAATCCGGTCAACATCCGCTTGATCGTCGAACAGACGCAAGTGCCGGTGATCGTCGACGCCGGCGTCGGCACGGCCTCGGACGCGGCCGTCGCCATGGAGCTCGGCTGCGACGGCGTGCTGATGAACACGGCGATCGCCGAGGCCAAGGACCCCGTGCGCATGGCCCGCGCCATGCGCCACGCCGTCATCGCTGGCCGCGAGGCCTACTTGGCCGGGCGCATGGCGAAGAAGCGCTACGCCGATCCATCGAGTCCGCTCGCCGGCCTTATCTAAGGTCGGCGGCGGCGTCCGGCGCGGCGGCGTCCCCGGCGTCGGCGGCGGCTCTGTCGGCCAGCGCCTGGTCGATCAGCTGTTCCAACGCAAAAATGTCGGCCCCGATGACGATTTCGCCGTTGATGATGAAGGTCGGCGTGCCGGTCATGCCGACGGAGTGCGCCAGATCGAGGTTTTCGACCATCAGGCGTGACAGCTTTTCATCCTGCATGCGCTTGGACAGCGTCCGCCAATCCAATCCGACTTCCTTCGAGACCCGCTCGACGTCCTCGGGCGTGACGACGCCCTCGGCGTTCATCAAGGCGAAATGCAGGTCGAGATACTTGCCCTCGTCCTTGGCGGCCAGCGCGGCGCGGGCGCCGACGTCGGAACCGGCTTTGTCGTAGGCGAAGATCGGGGTTTCCTTAAACACGACCCGCACCTTGTCGCCGCGCTCTTCGATCAGCTTTTTCATCCATGGCGCGGCGCGCCGGCAATAGCTGCAGTTGTAGTCGTAAAACTCGACGATCTGGACCGGGGCGTCGTCAGGGCCGACGGAGAAATCGCGCGGATCCCGAAGCAGCTGCTCCTCCGCTGCGGCGATGGCTTCACGCGACGCCGCGACTTCGGCTTCCTTGTTGCGACGCTGGAGCTCCAGGATTGCGTCTTCGATCACTTCCGGGTGCTCCATCAGGAAGTCCCGGATGACGTCGCGAATCTCGGCCTTTTCGGCGTCGGAAAGGTCCTGGGCGGCCGACGGGCCAGCCAACGTCAGGAGCCCGGCGAGGGCGAAGAAAAGGGCGCGCATGTCGGACTCCCGGTGGCGAACAAGAGGGGCTTAACCCGTCTTTTTGAGAAAACGAAGCGGGTTGAACCGCATGTGATGCAAGGTCAACGCCGCCGGCGCCCGTCCTCGGGGTCCATCACATTGGCCGCCGCCATCACGATATCGGCGGCGCGATACCATTGCGGCGTGCCCTTTTCCAGGTCCGTCTGCGCCCGTTGGGCGAACATCGCGGCCCGGCGGAGATTGCCGACGGCGTAGCTTTGCTCGGCGATCGACAGCTGAGCCATCGCGGTTTCGCCCCGGCGCTCATGGATCACGGAGCGCACGTACCAGGCGAGACCGTTGTTGGGCTCGGCGCGCAGCGCCAAAGTGACATTCGCCATCGCCTCGTCGAGAGTCGCGTCGTCGTCGGTTTCGACCAGGGCTTGCGCCAAGCCGGTGTGAAAGAGCGCCGAATCCGGCCTCAGTTCGATGGCGCGCCGGTACGGATCGGCGGCGAGATTGGCGCGGCCGTTTTCATAGAAGACTTGGCCTTTGAGCTCCCAGAAATAAGGATTCTCGGGTTCGCGGTCGATCAGTTCGTCGATCAGGCTGATCGACTTGTCGAGCATGCCGACCTTATGGAAAGCGATTGAACGCGCGTAGACGGCGTTGGTCGACGTGTCGGATTCCGGATAGCGGTAAAATGTGCTCTGGGCCGGGTCCAAGAAGCCGTGAATCTTCGCTTGGGCGCGCTCCAGCAACTTGATCTGATCGGGCGGATCGACCGCGTCGGCGTGCGGCTGATCGGCGACGCGCGAGCGCAGCGCCTCAACTCGGTTCGAGGACAGCGGATGGCTCCGGAAATAGGGGAAGCGCCGCGATTCAGAGAAAATCTCCTGCGCCCGGAAGCGGTCGAAGAATGAAATCAGGCCAACCCCGGATTGGCCGGTGCGTTCAAGAAACGTCACGGCGGCTTGGTCGGCCGCGGATTCCTGACCCTGGGTGTACTGGAAGTACTCCAGCATCGCGAATTGTTGGCTGCTGCCCAGGATCGCGGCCCCGGCCGCACCTTCGCCGGCGGCGACCGCGGCGATTCCGGCCGCCATGGACACGATCATCGGCAGCGTCGCGGCCCGCTGGCCTTCGCCTTGGCGCGCCAGGTGCGCGCCTTTGATGTGGCCGGTTTCGTGGGCGATGACGCCCTTGAGCTCGATCGGCCGCTCGGACGCGACGATGATGCCGGTGTGCAGAAAAATGTTCTGCCCGCCGGTGACGAAGGCGTTCATCGACGGATCGCCGATCAGGTAGGTGCGCACGTCTTCCGGACGCAGGCCGGCCGACTCGATGATCGGCTCGGCGAACTCCCGCACCATCGATTCGATTTCTTCGTCGCGGATCTGCGATTGGGCGTTCGCCGCAGCGGCCATGACGGCCGCGGACGCGAGGCCGGCGACGGCCGCGGTGATCGCGCGCTGAATCGACATCGGAGCTCCCTTGCCCGACTTCGTCCCCCGCCGGAAGAAGCCTACGCTCCCTCCGGCAGAAGGCAAACACACGGCGCCGCTAGTTGTTGAGCCAGGTCTTAAGCCGGTCCTGCCAACGCTTGCGCCGCTCCTCGGCTTCCGGATCCTCCGCCGCGGTCGCGACGGAGTCCGGCCCGGCCTCGGCGGCGACTTCCGCCACCGCGACTTCGCCCGGCGCGTCAGCCGGTTCGGCCTCCGCTTCGGTGTCCACGACGCTGGGCGTCGATTCCGTCGTTTTTGCAGCGGTTTTGCGACGCGGCTTGGGTTTTTCAACCGCGTCCCCTGAGTCCGCGGTTTCGACGTCCGCTGGCGAGAGAGGGGCCTCGGCGGCGGTCGCGGCGGGCTTTCTCCGGCGTCGGGTCCGCTTCGGTTTTTCAGGTTTGTCGATCTCGACATCGTCGGACGTCGCTTCGGTTTCCGAGGGCGCCGGCGCGGGTTCCACCGGGACTTCGGCCACGAACGGGTCAGCGGATTCCGGGTCGACGACCCGCATTGCGTCCGGTTCGTCCGTCTCGCCGTTCGCCGTCTCGCCGTTCGCCGTCTCGCCGGTCGTCGCCTCGCGGCGGCGGCCGCGGCCGCCGCGGCGCCCGCGACGGCGGCGGCGCTTCGGACGTTCTTCTTCGTCGTCGCCGTCGACGGCCGAGGCCGGTTCGCGGGCGTCGCCGGCGTCCGGCTCGGCTTCGACTTCGGGCGCGGCGTCGTCGTCGTCGTCCGAGACGTCGGTCCGAGCCTCGTCCGTCCGCTCGCCGCGCGAACGCCGCCGCCGGCGCCGACGGCGTTTCTTGCCGTCGCCTTCGCCGCCGTCTTCGTCGGATTTCGCGTCAGGCTCAGGCTCACGCTCTCGCTCGCGCGCCACGGCCGGCGCCGGCGCCGGTTCGAGTTCGGCGTCGTCGCCGCTGCGGGTCTCGACGTGATCGATCTCGTACGTCGGCGGCACCAAGGTGTCGTCGGCCTCGACGAGCACCCGCATTCGACACCGTTCCTCGATGGCGTTCAGGTGTTCGCGTTTTTCGTTGAGGACATAAAGAGCGACCTTGGGGGCCACGCGCACCCGCATCGACGCCACGGCGCCGCGCAGGCCTTCTTTCTCCACCCGTCGAAGCAGATGCAGCGCGCTGGACTCGACGGAGCGGACGAGGCCGCGGCCGTCACAGGTGCGGCAAATTTCCGTCGAACCCTCAATGATGCTGGCCCGCCGCCGTTGGCGCGACATCTCCATCAGACCGAACATCGAGATCTTGCTGGTCTGCACGCGAGCGCGGTCGCGCTTGAGGCTGTCCCGCATCTTCTTTTCGACCGAGCGGTTGTTTTTCGACTCCTCCATGTCGATGAAGTCGATGACGATCAGGCCGGCGAGATCGCGCAACCGCATTTGCCGGCACGCCTCTTCGGCGGCCTCAAGATTGGTCTTCAAGGCGGTGGCTTCGATGTTGCGTTCGCGGGTGGAACGTCCCGAGTTCACGTCGATGGCGACCAACGCTTCGGTTTGATTGATGACGATGTAGCCGCCCGATTTCAGTTGAACGATCGGCTCGTATATCTGCTCAAGTTGATCTTCGACGCGTTGTTTGATGAACACCGGCGTGGCGTCCTTGTAGTGTTGCACTTTTTTGGCGTGGCTCGGCATCAGCATCCGCATGAAGTCCTTCGCCTCGCGGTACGCCGACTCGCCCTCAATCAAAATCTCGTCGATGTCCTTGTCGTACATGTCGCGCACGGCGCGTTTGACGAGATTGCTTTCTTCGTAGATCCGGCACGGCGCGACCGACTTCAGGGTGTCCTCGCGGATCGTCTCCCACAGCCGCAGGAGGTATTCGTAGTCGCGCTTGAGCTCGCTTTTGGTGCGTTTGGCGCCGGCGGTGCGCACGATCAGGCCCATGCCGTCCGGCACTTCGAGCTCGCCGGCGATCTTCTTCAAACGCTTGCGGTCGGTGGCGCTGGTGATTTTGCGCGAAATGCCGCCGCCGCGGGCGGTGTTCGGCATCAACACGCAGTAGCGGCCGGCGAGCGACAGGAACGTCGTCAGCGCCGCGCCCTTGTTGCCGCGTTCTTCCTTGACGACCTGCACCAACAGGATCTGACGCCGCTTGATGACTTCTTGAATCTTGTAGCGGCGCTGGAAGGCGCGGCGCGCGCGGGCGACGACGGCGTCTTCTTCGTCGTCGATCGGCTCGGCCGGCGCGTCGGCGGGCGCCTCGTCGTCCGAGCTATCGGCGGCTTCGGCGGCGACATCGCCGGCGTCGTCGTCCTCTTTGACGGCTTTTTCGGCTTCCCGCTGCGCTTCCGCCAGCAGTTTTTGGCGGTCCTCATACGGGATCTGATAGTAATCCGGGTGGATTTCGTTGAATGACAGGAATCCGTGACGGTTGCCGCCGTATTCAACGAACGCGGCCTGCAACGACGGTTCTACGCGCGTGACGCGGGCGAGGTAGATGTTTCCGCGAAGTTGGCGTCTGGCTTGTGATTCAAAGTCGAATTCCTCGACTTTCTGGCTGTCGACCACGACCACCCGGGTTTCTTCCGGGTGGCCCGCGTCGATGAGCATTTTTCTGGACATGTGTGGTGACTCCGATGTCCGCGAACCGGCGCAGCGGCGGCGACGAGGCCGCGCTGAGGCCGCCGGCTCGGGGCGAATGGGGCGCGCGCGCCGCAACCGCGCCGTCGTCGGCGAGGTGCGCTTCTGGCTGCGGATGGGCGTGGCGCATTAATTGTTCCTTGGGCCGGCGGAGCCGGCGAATGCGTGTGACGACCGGCTAAGACCTGGATCGTCGTGTCATCCGAATCGCGTGGATCGGAGACGGCTCGCCCTTGAAATTGAGGCCTTTGAGCCGTGTCGTCATACGACGTCCCACCATCGGGGACCCGGACGCGAGCGGTGTTTTGCACCAGTTCTTACCCAAAGGGAAGCGTGCAGATGGCATCTTGAAGGCATCGCCTTAAGCCGCCGCTAACGCGCATCGCGTATCCCTGAACCTTGGAATCAGGGTCGAGTGGCTTCGTGAAAATCATTAGCGTTTTCCTAATTGCGGCGGCGACGGCGCTGGGGGCGGGGCCGGCGGCCGCCGCCGGCCCGCGGGTCGACGCCCTGCGCTTCGGCGGCGACGACGCGACCACGCGCATCGTGCTCGAGGCGAGCGGAGAACCTGAGTATTCCGTTTTCACCTTGGCCGAACAGGGCGACCGCGTGGTCGTGGATTTGGCGTCCGTGACTTGGCGCCTCGCCGGCGAAGCCATCGGCGGCGGTCAGCGCGCCGGGGCCGGCGACGGGCTGGTATCCCAGTACCGGTATGCGGACTTTTCCGAGGCGCGATCGCGGTTGGTGTTCGATCTCGCGGCCCCGGCCAACGTCAAGCGCCACTTCGTGATTCCGCCCGATTCCCACTGCGCCTGCCACCGGCTGGTCATTGATTTGGTCAGGACAGACCGCGCGACGTTCGACCACGCCTCTGGTTTTCCGGGCGACGTGGTGGCGGACATCGCCGCTTCCGGGCCGCCCGTTCGGCGGCAGGAATTGCTGACCGTGGTCATTGACGCCGGCCATGGCGGCAAGGACACCGGCGCGACCGGCGTCACCGGCGCACGCGAAAAGCACGTCAACCTGGCGGTGGCGCGGGCGGTGCGCGATCGGCTTGTGGCGACAGGCCGCTACCGTGTCGTCATGACGCGGGATTCCGACGTTTACCTGGACTTGCCGGAACGCGTAAAAACCGCGAGGGACGCGCAGGCGGATCTGTTCATCTCCTTTCACGCCGACGCCAGCGCCGGCGGTTCGAGCGCGCGCGGCGCCTCGGTGTACACGCTGGCGGAACGAGCCAATGGGCGCGCCAAATCAGAAATTCTCAAGGACGACAACTGGTTGCTCGACGTGGACTTGGCCGGACGGCGGGAAGAAGTGAGTTCTATCCTGGTCGATTTGGCGCAGCGCGAGACCAAGAACCAGTCGGCGGCGTTCGCGGACCTGCTGATTCCCAACATGCGCACGGTGGGGCCCGTGGTGCGCAACACCCATCGTTCGGCGGGGTTTTTCGTGTTGCTGGCGCCGGACGTGCCGGCGGTGCTCCTGGAAATGGGCTTTCTCACCAACGCCGTTGACGAATCCGCGCTGACGTCGGCGCCGCATCAAGTCGAGATCGCGGACGCCGTGGTCGCCTCGATCGAGGGGTACTTCGACCGCCGCGAACGCTTGTACGCTGCGCGCTGAAGAGGTACCTCAGAACGCGGGGCGCCGCCTTATTCCTGTCGCAGAATTCGGCAACAGGGGCGGGGGAGAAAGCGCATGTTCGAACCGCCCAGCCACACCAGCCTGCCGAAAGGCCCACGGTTGACCCGTTCCGGCGGCCGCCGCGGCATGCCGATGTGGTTGAAGATCCTCGCCGGCCTGACGACTCTCGGCTTCACCGGGGCCATCGCCTTCGTGATCGTGGCTTGGATCTACGTGATCCGCGTCACCGACGGCCTTCCCGGCATCGAGGACTTGGCGCAGTACGAGCCGCCGGTGATGACCCGGGTTCACGCCGGCGACGGCCGCCTGATCGCCGAATACGCGCGCGAGAGCCGCGTGTTCGTGCCGATCGAGACCATTCCCGCCAACGTCAAGAACGCTTTCATTTCGGCCGAAGACAAGAATTTCTACGAGCATGACGGCGTCGACCCGGTCGGCATGATCCGCGGCGGCCTGCGCTCCCTGCCCAATCTCTTGAGCGGCGAAGGATCGTTGCAGAGGGGGTCGACCATCTCCCAGCAGGTGGCGAAAAACTTCAAGCTCTCGGCGGAGCAGAAGGTCGCGCGCAAAGTGCGCGAGATCGTGATCGCCAAGCGGCTCGAGAAAGCGTTCACGAAGGACGAAATTCTCGAGCTCTACCTCAACGAAATCTACCTCGGACGCCGCGCCTACGGCGTCGCCGCGGCGTCGTTGCTGTATTTCGGCAAGTCGCTGGATGAATTGACGTTGGCCGAAGCTGCGTACTTGGCGGCCCTGCCGAAGGGTCCGAACAATTACCACCCGACCTTGAACAAGGCTCGCGCCATCGAGCGCCGCAACTACGTCATCGGCCGCATGGAGGCGAACAACTTCGTCACCGCCGCCGAGGCGAGCGACGCGGCCAAGGATGATCTCGTGGTCGCCGACCGGCTCACCGGCGCGACTTACGAAGCCGCCGAATATTTCACCGAGGAGGTTCGCCGGCTGGCCTTCTCGATTTACGGCGAAGACGAGCTCTACGACGGCGGTCTGTCGATCCGCACGACGCTCGACACGAAACTTCAGATCGCCGCCCGCGAAGCGCTGCGCGACGGCCTGGAGGACTACGACCGTCGGTACGGGTATCGCGGTCCGGTCACGGTGATCGATCCGGAATCCGGCTGGGACGAACGATTGGCCGAAGTCGAGACCGACGCCGGCGTGCCGGGTCAGTGGTCGCCGGCCGTGGTGCTCGGGTTCGACGACGCCGTCGCCCGCATCGGCCTGATTGACGGATCGATGGCGCAAATTCCGTTGGCGGAGCTCGTGTGGGCGCGGCGAGTCGCCGAAGACGGTTCGCTCGGCGCGGCGATCGTCGGCCCCAAAGACGCCGTGCGCCGTGGCGAGGTTATCTATGTCGAGCCGTTGGGACCGGATCCGGAAACCGGCGCGTCGCGCGAAGGCCAATACGGATTGCGCCAAATCCCGGCGATCAACGGCGCCTTGATGGCGATCAACCCGCACACCGGCCGCGTCATGGCGCTTGTCGGCGGCTACAGCTACCGCCGCAGCCAGTTCAATCGGGCGACGCAGGCCAAGCGGCAGCCCGGCTCGACGTTCAAGCCGTTCGTCTACGCTGCGGCGTTCGACAGCGGTCTGACGCCGGTGGATAAGATTCTCGACGCGCCCTACGTGTCGCCCAACGCCGACAAGCCCGGCTTTTACAAGCCGCAGAACTACACCGGGCGTTGGTACGGCGAATCGACGCTGCGCCTCGGAGTCGAACAGTCCCGCAACGCCATGACCGTGCGCCTGGCCAACAAGATCGGCCTGGAACGGGTCTCCGCGACCGCGGAGAGGCTCGGCGTTTATGACGATCTGCCGGCGTACGAGGCGATGGCGCTCGGGGCCGGGGAGACGACTTTGTGGCGGTTGCTGGTCGGCTACACGACCTTCGTCAACGGCGGCAAGCGCATTGAACCGACGATCCTCGACCGGGTTCAGGGCCGCGACGGCAAGACCGTCTACATGCACGATCAGCGCGAATGCGAAGGCTGCGATGTGGAGGAGTGGACCGCCGACACCCCGGAACCGGTGCTCAAGGACCCGCGCCCGCAAGTGCTCGATCCGGTTACCGCCTACCAGATCGTGTCCTTGTTGGAGGGCGTGGTTCAACGCGGCACCGCGACTCGGGTCAAGGCGGTCGGCAAGCCGATCGCCGGCAAGACGGGAACCACCAACGACTTCAAGGACGCCTGGTTCGTCGGCTTTTCGCCGGACTTGATCGCCGGCGTCTACATCGGGTTCGACACGCCGAAATCGCTCGGCGAAGGCGAAGCCGGCGGCCGCGTCGCCGCGCCGGTGTTCCGCGACTTCATGATCGAGGCGCTCAAGGATGAACCGGCGATTTCGTTTCGAATCCCCGAGGGCGTGCGGCTGGTCAAGGTGGAGCCGCGCAGCGGCCAACTCGCGCGCCTCGGCGACCCGAACTACATCTACGAGGCCTTCCGGCCCGGCACCGAGCCCACGACCTACGCCGCCAGCGGCGGGGCCACGGACGCGTTCGACGCCGCCAGCGACGGCATTCGCATCGCCACGCCGTACGAGAATGTGAACGCACCCGACGCGTCGTCCGGATCGCCGGCGCTGCGCGGCGACGACGGGTCGGTCACCGCGGGCAACGCGGAACTTGACGCGATCCTGTCTCAGGCCGCGGAAGCCGGCCGCAATCCTGGCGCCGCGACCCCGCCCGCCGAGGCCGGCGCCGCCGGCGCCGCCGACGCCGACGCCGCCGAAGCCGAGACGGACGACTCGGGCACGTCAGGGATTTACTGACGCCATTCGGGCCGCTATGCGATGACCCGACCGGCGCCGCCGCGGCGCCACCAACACAGGTGACTCATGCGAGCCGACATGGAAGCGCTCGCCTCCGACATCGAGCGGTCCGCGGGACTGCTGAGGAGGCGTCTTTGACTGGGATCACGCAAAGCGGCGATTGGACGAACTGAACGCCAAAGCCGAAGATCCCAGCCTTTGGAACAAGCCGGAAGCGGCGCAAGCCCTGATGCGCGAGCGCAACCGCCTCGACGCGTCGGTCAAGGCCGTCCTGGAGCTTGAAAGCGAGCTGGCCGACGTCCGCGAATTGGTCGAACTCGGCGAAGCCGACGGCGACGACGCGCTGGTCGAGGAAGCGGCGCAAACGCTTGCGGCGCTGAAGCGGCGGGCGGAGACGGCCGAGCTGGAAGCCTTGCTGTCCGGAGAGGCGGACGGCAACGACGCCTTCGTCGAAATTCACGCCGGAGCCGGCGGGACCGAAAGCCAGGATTGGGCGGCGATGCTTCAGCGCATGTACCTGCGCTGGGCCCAGGCGCGCGGGTTCAAGGCGGACTTGATCGAAGAACACCCGGGCGATGAAGCGGGAATCAAGTCGGCGACGGTGCTGATCAAGGGCGAAAACGCCTACGGCTGGATGAAAACGGAATCCGGCGTCCATCGGCTGGTCCGGATCTCGCCGTTCGA
Organism: Alphaproteobacteria bacterium; assembly: GCA_021776705.1. GTDB lineage: Bacteria > Pseudomonadota > Alphaproteobacteria > Caulobacterales > Maricaulaceae > JAJFFL01. Next base: position 2,758 of record JAJFFL010000155.1, on the reverse strand, counting down.
TTCCAGCGCCCGGCGTCACACCAGTTTCGCCAGCGTCTGGGTGTATCCGCAAGTCGACGAGACGATCAAAATCGAAATCAACGACAAGGACGTGCGCACCGACACCTACCGCGCCAGCGGCGCCGGCGGACAGCACATCAACAAGACCGATTCCGCGGTGCGCCTGACTCATGAGCCGACGGGCATCGTCGTGCAGTGTCAAAACGAGCGATCGCAACACAAGAACCGGGCCCGCGCCTGGGACATGCTGCGCGCCCGGCTCTATGAACTGGAGCTGCAAAAGCGCGACGAAGAAGCCCAGGCGGCCGAGGACTCCAAGTCCGACATCGGCTGGGGCCACCAGATCCGTTCCTACGTTCTGCAGCCGTATCAGATGGTCAAGGACCTGCGCACGAACGTCGAAACGTCCAACACGCAGGGCGTCCTGGACGGAGATCTCGACGCCTTCATGGCCGCCTCGCTCGCCGCCCGCGTCGGCGGCGAAGGCGAGGAGGCGGCTGACGAGGCGTGAGCGCCGAGGGGACCAAGCGTCGCCGCAAAGAAAACGGGCGGCCCTTGGGCCGCCCGTTTCAAGTTCACCGATGAGATGGCGTTTAGGAAGACGACGAGCCCGAGGTTTCCAGGGGCGAGCCGGTTGAAGACGACGACGACGAACTGTCGTTCGGCTTGTAGCCGCTCGACGTCGACGGCCGGCTGACGCCGAGGCCCGAGGTCGGCGACGTCGGGCGCGCGGTGTCGTCGGCGGCGGGATTCAACGGGTCGCTGGTGTGGCGGCAGTGGCCTTCGAAAAAGGCGCCGCTTTCGACCGACAACGCCGAATGGGTGATGTCGCCTTCGATCCGCGCCGTCGACGCGAGCTGAACTTGACGCCCGCGCACGCTGCCGAGAACGCGGCCGCGCACGGTGACGCTGTCGGCGATGACTTCGCCCTTCACGGACGCTTTTTCGCCGACGATCAGCGCGCCGGCTTTGACGTCGCCTTCGATCTGGCCGTCGAGTTGAATTTCACCTTCAGCCGTGACTGTGCCGTTGATGACGATATCGGCGCTCAAGATCGAAGGCGCCGTGGATGATTTTGACATGGTGCGTTTGCTCGTCGTCAGCGGCGTTTCCGGCGGCTCCGCGGGGTGGGAGGAACCGGCGTCTTTACCCTTGTTGAACATATTTACCGGCCTTCATGAACTTCGAGGGATCGTAGTGTTTGCCCTTGAACCAGACTTCGTAATGCAGGTGCGCGCCGGTCGAGCGTCCGGTGGAGCCCATGGCGCCCACCTTATCGCCGATGGCGACCTGATCGCCGCGCTTCACATTCGTCGAATGCATATGACCGTAGCGCGTCACGAAGCCATGTCCATGGTCAATCTCAACGACCTTACCATATCCACCTTTCCAACCCACGAACGACACGCGGCCGGGCGCCGCGGCGACGATGGGGGCGAGGCGATAGGCGCCGAAGTCCAGGCCGGAATGGAACGCGGGCTTGCCCGTGATCGGGTCCATCCGATTGCCGTAGGTCGACGACCACCGGTAGGCGTCGCCCACCGGCGCACCGAGAGGAGCGGAATCGATCGCCCGCTCCATGTTCTCGGCTTCGGCCACCCGTGCGGCGACACGCGCCACCCGACTGGCGAACTCATCTTCGAGATCGAACGCCGCGCGAAACGCGTCGGCCTCCGTCAAGCTGATCAAGGGGCCGCCCAGCCCGCCTTCGCCCTCGCGGACGACTTGTTCGGGCGACAGCTCCGTCATGCGCATCACGGCGCGCAGGTTTTCGACGCGGTCCTGAGCGGTTTCCTCGGCGACGTCGAGCATATGGTCCTGCTCGGCCATCAGCCGCGCGAAACGGCCTTCTTCCGGGCGACCGCGCGACGAGGCGTTCTCGATCGCGAGGCGCGACAGCCGCGGCTCCGGATCTTCGATCGCGGCGGTCATCAACACGGCGTCGCTGTGCTCGTTGCGCGCCACTTGAACGCCGCGGCCCGGCGTTTCGCCGCCCGTCGCGTGCTCAAGCAATTCCTTAAGGGTCTCGTGCCGGCGCTCGAATTCGCGCGCGGCTTCCTCGAAGTCCGTCGTGCGCGTCTGCAGCAGCGCCAAGGCGGACGCTTCCCGCGCCCGGGCTTCGGCGAGCCAACGCTCGTACTTGGACTTGATGCGCGAGGCCTCGGCCGACTGAGTCGACAACAGGTGCCCCCGCAAGAACACCGACGCCGTGGCGTAGGCCGTCCAGCCCATCACCAGGGCCGACGCCGTCGCCGCGAGCAGCTGCGCTCGAGTCGAAAACGAGATGTAGTGAACCTGGCCTTCGGCCCGGTGATAGATCTGCCGTTCTGGAAAAGCGCGTCTTACAAACGCGCTCGCCCCCGAAGCCATGCGCGTGATCATTCGTTCCGCCCGCTCAACCACCAGCCCCCAGTGCCGCGCATTCCACTCGATCGCGGGCACATTTTCAACAGATAATTCTTTAAGATCGTACCGGCCAGAAGTGGCGAATTCGTTAACGCAAGCTTGACGCCAGCGGTGTGTAAAACTCAGGCGCGAGTCCGGCGGCGGAACGCGCGCTCACGTTGAACGGCGGCTTGAGTTCGCCTCTGAAGCGTTCCCTCACCAATGCGTGGAACGATTTCGCCGGATCGAGGCCGCGGACGGCGCACACGCGGCCGAACCAGCGCCGCCCGACGGCGACATGGCCGATTTCATCCCGGTAGATGATGTCGAGAGCGGCGGCGGAGTCCGCGTCGCCGGCGGCGCGGAGACGGCG
>JAJFFL010000154.1 GCA_021776705.1 Alphaproteobacteria bacterium | reverse complement strand
AGGACGGCCCGCCGTTCGCGGCCGTCATGCTCGCCAACAACGAGACCGGCGTCATCCAGCCGGTCGCCGAGGCGGCCAGGCTGACGCACGCCGCCGGCGGCCGGATTTTGGTCGACGCGGTCCAGGCCCTGGGCAAGATCGACGTCGATCTCGAGGCCCTCGGCGCCGACTGGCTGACGCTGTCGGCCCACAAGCTCGGCGGCCCGCAGGGCGTCGGCGCTCTGGTGGTGCGCGACGGGACGCCGGTGGCGCGCCAGATTCACGGCGGCGGCCAGGAACGCGGCAGCCGCGCCGGCACCCCGAACGTCGCCGGCATCGCCGGCTTCAGCGCCGCGCTGCAGGCGACGCTCGACGACCGCGCGACGCTCGACGGTCTGGCGGCCCTGCGCGACCGCATCGAGGCCGAGGTCATGGCCGCGCGGCCCGACGCCGTGGTGTTCGGCGCCGGCGCGCCGCGGCTCGCCAACACCAGCTGCTTCGCGCTGCCCGGTTTTTCCGCCGAGACGCAAGTCATGGCGCTCGACCTCGCCGGCTTCGCCGTGTCGTCGGGGGCGGCGTGTTCGAGCGGCAAGGTCAAGCCGAGCCATGTGCTCGCCGCGATGAGCGCGGCCGCGGACGAGGCCGCGTCCGCGATTCGCGTCAGCCTGGGTTGGAACACGACGCCCGAGGACGCCGACGCGTTCGTCGCGGCCTGGATCGACGCCGCCGCGCGCGCCCGCCCGCGCGCCATGGCTTAAGTTGGAAACGGAGCAGGAATGGCAGCCGTCAAGGAAACCGTCGACGCCGTCGAAAAGCTGCGCGCCTACGACGCCGGCTTCACGACCGACATCGAGCAGGACCTCGCGCCGAAAGGGCTGACGCCGGACACGGTGCGCTTCATTTCGGCCAAGAAGGAAGAGCCGGAGTGGATGCTCGCGTGGCGGCTGCAGGCGTTCGAGCGCTGGCTGACGATGGAGGAGCCGACGTGGGCGATGGTCAGCTACCCGGCCATCGACTACCAGGACGCCCACTATTACGCCGCGCCGAAAACCGGATCGACGTACAAGAGCCTGGACGAGGTGCCGGAGGAGATTCTCGCGACTTATGAGAAGCTCGGCATTCCGCTGCGCGAACAGGAGACCCTGCTCGGCGTCGAGGGCGCGCCGAAGGTCGCCGTCGACGCGGTGTTCGATTCGGTCTCGGTCGCGACGACCTTCCGCGAAGAGCTCGCCAAGGCCGGCGTCATCTTCATGTCGATTTCGGAAGCGATCCGCGAACACCCGGAGCTGGTGAAAAAGTATCTCGGCACGGTGGTGCCGCAGTCGGACAATTTCTTCGCCACCCTGAACTCCGCGGTCTTCTCCGACGGCACCTTCGTCTATGTGCCGGAGGGCGTGCGCTGCCCGATGGAGCTGTCGACCTACTTTCGCATGAACGCGCAAGGCACCGGCCAGTTCGAGCGCACCCTGATCGTCGCCGACAAGGGGTCGTACGTCTCCTACCTGGAAGGCTGCACCGCGCCGATGCGCGAAGAAAACCAGCTGCACGCGGCGGTGGTCGAGCTGGTGGCGCTCGACGACGCCGAGATCAAGTACTCGACGGTTCAGAACTGGTGGCCGGGCGACGAGGACGGCAAGGGCGGCGTCTACAACTTCGTCACCAAGCGCGGCGACTGCCGCGGCCGGCGCTCGAAGATCTCGTGGACGCAAGTCGAGACCGGCTCGGCGATCACCTGGAAGTACCCGAGCTGCATCCTGCGCGGCGACGATTCACAGGGCGAATTCTACTCCATCGCCATCACCAACGGCGCGCAGCAGGCCGACACCGGCACCAAGATGATTCACCTCGGCGAGCGCACTAAGTCGCGGATCATCGCCAAGGGCATCTCGGCCGGAAAGTCGAATTCGACCTACCGCGGCCTCGTATCCGTGCACGCCAAGGCGACCGGCGCGCGCAATTTCACCCAGTGCGACAGTCTGCTGATCGGCAACGACTGCGGCGCGCACACGATTCCTTACGTCGAATGCAAGACGCCGCACGCCCAGCTCGAGCACGAGGCGACGACGACCAAGCTGTCGGAGGATCAACTTTTCTACGCCATGTCGCGCGGGCTTGAGGAAGAGGCGGCGGTGGCGCTGCTCGTCAACGGCTTCGTCCGCGACGTGATGCAAAAGCTGCCGATGGAGTTCGCGGTCGAAGCGCAGCAGCTCGTGGCGGTGAGCTTGGAAGGGAGCGTGGGGTGATGAAAGGAAGATTCTATTTCTTCGCGAGCCCGCCCTCGGTCGAGGTTCAGAGCGCGGAGAACGTGTCTGTGACGATCACTGATGATCTGCCGGCGTCGGTGCCGCTGTACCGGGAGAAGAGGACTGCGATCGACAGTGCGCGTTCAGCGGCGCGTTGGTTCGATCCTCCGAACATCTGGATCGTCCAGGTCAACTCTGACTTGGAGGCGTTTGAGACTTGGCGCTCGGCGCATGGAGCCGCGGAACCGTCGCTTGGCGTTTTGAAGGCCTTCGTGGAAGTCACCGGCGCTAAGATGATCAAGGCAGGCGAGGTCACAAGTGGCTGACCCCGTCATCGTCTACCGTCCCGTCAGCGCGAA
>JAJFFL010000153.1 GCA_021776705.1 Alphaproteobacteria bacterium | reverse complement strand
TCGCCGCGATCGCGCTGGTCGCCTACGCGGCGTTGGAGATCGCGCGGCGACGGATCCTGTCGCGGTCCGGCATCTGGTTGGAGAAAGAGCTCGGTCCGCGCGTCATCGACGCCAGCCTGCAAGCCAAGCTCCGCGGCGCGTCGATCGGCGCGCAGGGCCTCCGCGACCTGGCGGGCGTGCGAAACTTTCTCTCGGGAGAAGCGCTGACCGCCTTTATGGACGCGCCCTGGTTTCCGGTGTTCGCGTTCATGATCTATCTCGTGCACCCGGTCTTGGGGATCGTGAGCGTGATCGGCGCCGGGCTGCTGGTCACCTGCGCCTATCTCAACGACCGTCTCAGCCAAGCGCGCCTGGCGGCGGCCAACTCCGGCTCCCAGGCCGCCAACGGCCACGCCGAACAGGCGATCGCCAACGCCGAGGCGGTGCGGGCCATGGGCATGCGCCACGCGGTCATCGCGCTGTGGAACAGCGACGCCGCGAACGCCCGGGATGATCAGCTCAAGGCCGCCGACACCAACACCAACTGGACCTCGGTCGCCAAGTTTCTCCGCTTCGGTCTGCAGATCGGCGTCCTTGGCGCCGGCGCGTTTTTCGTCCTCGCCGGGGAAATGACGGCCGGCGGCATGATCGCCGCCTCAATCCTGCTCGGCCGCGCGCTGGCGCCGGCCGAACGCGCGATCGGCTCGTGGCGCGGCTACAAGAGCGCCAAGTCGTCGCTCGCCAATCTCGACAAGATCCTCAACGCGCTGCCCCCCGAACCGGTGCGCTTGACGATGCCCGAACCGAAGGGCGAGGTCGAAGCGACGAACCTGCGGTATCAGCCGCCGGGCGCTCAAGAACCGACGCTGCAGCAGGTCACGTTCAAACTCTTGGCGGGCGAGACCTGCGTCGTCATCGGCCCGTCCGGCGCCGGCAAGTCGACCTTGTGCCGCCTGCTGATCGGCGCCGCGGAGCCGCAACTCGGCGAAGTGCGGCTCGACGGCGTCGAAGTGCATCATTGGCCGCCGGATCAAATCGGCGCGTACATCGGCTATGCGCCCCAGGACGCGGCTCTGTTCTCCGGTTCGATCTCGCGCAACATCGCGCGGTTGGGCGAAGCCGACTCCGACAAGATCGTCAAGGCCGCGACCCTGGCCCGCGCCCACGACCTGATTTCGCGTCTGCCCGACGGCTACGAGACCGACATCGGCGTCGGCGGATCGCGGCTGTCCGGCGGCCAGCGTCAGCGCATCGCCCTCGCCCGGGCGCTGTACGGCGACCCCAAGCTGGTGGTGCTGGACGAACCCGACGCGCATCTCGACGAAGACGGCCGCGCCGCCCTGACCGACTGCCTGAAAGATTTGCGCACGCGCGGCGTCACCTTGATCGTCGTCACCCACGTCACCCAGATCGCCAACGCCGCCGACAAGGCTTTGGTGCTTGAAAACGGCCGCTCGACGGCGTTCGCCGAGACCGAGCGGGTGCTCGCCGCCATCGCCAAGCGCCGGCGTCAGTTCGCCGAAGCGGCCGCCGACGCCAAGCCGCGTCTGGTGTCGGGCGGCGGCGGTCCGGCGCGTCCGACCGCGGCCGCCGCGCCGCCGACGGCCCCGGAGGGCTCCCATGGCGAAAACTGACGACCCGACCAACGTGAAAGCCCCGAAGCTCAGCCGCGCGGAGCGCAAGCGTCTGCGCGCCGCCGCCAAGCCGCGTCCGTCTCACGATCCGGAAAGCCTGCGCGCCTTGACCGACGGGTCGCGCCGGTTCGGCGCCTTCATCGCGATTCTCTTCTTCGGAATCGGCGGCATCTGGGCGTCGTTCGCGCCGATCGCCTCGGCCGCCCTGGCCCCCGGAACCGTGAGCCCGGAAGGCAGCCGGCGCACCGTGCAGCATCTCGAGGGCGGGATCATCGAGGCGATCCACGTCGCCGACGGCGACTACGTCGAAAAGGGCGACCCTCTGATCACCCTGAGAGACACGCGCGCGCGCGCCGAACGCGACGTGGCGGCGGATCAATACATCGGTCTGCGCGCCACGGAAGCGCGGCTGCAGGCCGAACTCCTGGGCCAGGAGTCATTCGAATTTCCACCCAACATCCGGGCGCGCGTCAACGACCTGGAGATCGCCAACATTCTCGAGACCCAGCGGGCGCTGTTCACCACCCGCACCGCATCGCGCATCAGCCGCACGCAGATTCTCAATCAGCAGATCGAACAGCTGAAGAAGGAGACGCAGGGTCTTGACGGCGTCATTCGGTCGCAGAACGTGCAGCTGACGCTGATCCGGGAAGAGCTGGTCGGCACGCAGGAGCTCTACGACAAGGGCCTGACGCCGATCACGCGCCTCAACGCCCTCAAGCGCGCCAAGGCCGAACTCGAAGGCGCGCGCGAGTCCAGCCGCGCCCGCATCGCCCGCAACGAGCAGTCCATCGGCGAGATCGAGCTGCGCCTGATCAACCTCGCCGAGGAAGACCAAAAAGAAATCAACACCACGCTTGAGGACACGCGCGCGCGCATCGCCTCGATCGAAAATCAACTTCCGGCCTACGAAGACGTGCTTGACCGCACCGTGGTCACGGCGCCGGTGTCCGGCCGGGTGGTGGAACTCCGATTCACCTCGATGCAGGGCGTCGTGCGGCCCGGCGAAGGCATCCTCGACATCGTGCCCGACGAGGCCGATCTGTTGATCGACGCGCAAGTCAAACCGTCCGACATCGACACCGTCGCGCCGGGCTTGCCGGCCCAGGTGCTGTTGACGGCCTACGGGCAGCGGAACATGCCGCGGATCATGGGCGAAGTGCGGACGATATCCGCCGACCGAATCGTCGACGAACGCTCAGGTCTCGCCTACTACCTCGCCCGCGTCGCGGTTTCGCGCGAAGAGCTCGACCGCATCGGCGAAGACGTGGAGCTGGTCTCCGGCATGCCCGCCGACGTCATGATCCTCACCGGCTCACGCACCTTCCTCGAATACCTGTTCGACCCGATCGCGAAATCGTTCGACAGAAGTTTCCGCGAAACGTGAGACCGGTCAGACCCGGTAGTCCGCGTAGAGCAGCGACCACGTAAGGACGCAGGCCGCGTCGGACTCTTCGACGCCGACGAAACGCGACAGAGCGTCAAAAATCTCGTCGTCGGTCGGCCCTTTGAGACCGAACAGCAATTCGGCGAACGCGATCATCTCGTCGCGATCCTTGAACGTCCACGGGCACGGCAAGACTTCGCAGCGCTCGAGCTTGTCGGCGTGCGGCATGTCCGCCGCGGCGTCCGGCAAATAGTTGCCGTCGTGGCCGGTGCCGTTGTGGGCGCCGACGAAATCGTCGAGAAAGCGCGCGATCGACGACGAGCGCGGCACGTCCGCGATGTGGACGATTCCGCCCGGCTTGGCGGCGCGCATCAGCCGGGCGAGCGCCTCGGCGTGGTCTTCATAGTGATGCAGCGCCGCGACGCAAACCACGTGATCGCCCGCCGGCGCCGGCCAGTCCGCGTCCCACTCGACGATCGGCACTTCTTCGGCGCCGAACCCCTCGGCGATCTCCAACGGCGCGTGCACGACGCCGTTGTCGAGATGGCGCTTGAGGTAGCCGCCGCCCGCCGGAATGTCGACGACGGTTTCGCCGGCGGTGGGCCGATGCATGGTCAGCAGATTCGTGAATTCGACTTTTCGCGCGTCGGGCACAAGGCGCATCGCGGCGTCGTAGAGGCCGCCGCGTTCGGTGAAGATGCGGGCGTATTCCGGATTCACGCCGACTCCTCCACGGCCCCGCCGCGCCAGCGCGAAGGCTCCGCGACAAGCTCCAGGAAGGCGTCCTCGACGCCCGGCGTGTCGAACACGTCGGCGCAGGCGCCGACTCCCAGGATCGTCACGTTCCCCTCCTTTTCGACGCGCGCCTCCACCAGGACATAGTCGAGTCCGGCCGCGTGATCGACCCGTCGCAACAGCGCACAGGCGTCGGAGGCGGAATCGATGTCGCCCGACACGATGAACGCCCGACCGCCGATGAACGCCGCGCGCACTTCGTCCGCCGGCGCGGTTTCTTCTCTCAGCACCACTTCGCGGCCGTCCAACGGCAAGGCGTCGAGAACCGCCAGGTCGTCCGGCCCGTCAAGACGCACGCCGGCGGCGGCGGCGCGCGCGCCGGTCGGACGGACCCGCACCGGCCAACGCAAACCGCCCACGGCGACCGCCGCCGCGACGTCGTCGCGCCGTCGCGGCCGCGCCCGCGCCGTCCGCGGCGTCCCGACGCCGGCCAGCTTCGACAGCCGAGGGAAAAGTAGATCCGGCCGAAGTTCGCGGACGCGCCGGGGGTGATTGAAGACCGGCGGCCGGCCGAGCCGGTCGAGCAAAGTCTCGGCTTGCGCGAGGGCGACGCCGTACACCTCGACAACACCCCGCTCGTTGACGAACGGTCGGTCCGGCGCCGGCCCCGGCCGAAGCGGCTTGTCGCACGGCCCCAGCCAGATCTCGTTGAGCGCCGCGCCGCGGCGGCGCAGGACCCGGGACAAGGGCGCAAGCCCGGGAAACTCGATGCGCGCGGTGTTGCGCCCGGCCGCGCGACGGGCGCGGACGACGCCGTCGTCCGGCGCGGCCTGGATCAAATTGAATTGCACGGATCACACCTTTTCGTTTTCGCGCGCCGCCGCGGGCGCCGGCGTCAGGCGACTCGGGGCGCGCCGCGCCATCGCGACGAGTCGCGCAGCAAGGCCGCCATCGCCTGCCAGGAGCGGGCGATCACATCGTCCCAGACGCCAATTTCAGGATGCGTGCACTCGAACACTTTCATGCACGGGTTCGCTTCGAACACCGTCATGCGACCGTCGCCGTCGATGTGGCAATCGACGCCGAAGAAATCGAGCTCCACCCGACGCGCGATCTCGTCCAACGCGGACTCGATTTTCGGACGGGTTTCGCGCTCAAACCTCGCCATCAGGCCCACCTCCTCTTCGATCAAGCCCCGTGAGGTGGAGCGTTCGTCGGTGTGCAGATTCCAATTTTCCTCGTGCATCATCACGTGCCGCAAGAACACGTCGCCGCCGATGAACACCAGCCGCCACTTGCGGTAGGTTCCGTCGCCGCCGCGGACGTCGCGAAATTCGATCGCTTGGTACGCGCGGCCGTCGAACGGCAGGACGTCGAGATCGTCGGCCCGGTCCGGGCCGGCCAGTTTGATCATGTTGCGGCCGCCGTGCTCGCCCGCGGTGCGCACGATGACCGGCCAGGCGAGTTCGCCGGCGCCAATGGCGTCGAGCGCGTCGTCGCGCCGGGCGGCGTGGAATCGCACCGCCTTGGGCGCGTCGACGCCTGGGATGTCCTCGATCATCCGCAGCAACGAATCCCGGCGGGTGCGGATCACGGCGGAAGGATGATTGAACACGACCGGCTCGCCTTGGGCGCGCAAAAAGCGTTCGGCCTGCGCCAGACCAATTCCGCACACGTCGGCGTCGCCCATGTGGTTCAGGTACGGCGCGCCGGAAACCGGTTGAGGGGTGTCGTCCGGCGTGTCCGTCGGGCCGAACCACATCATGTGCGGCCGGAGGTTTTCACGCCGAAGGTGCTGCATGAACATCACCGTCCCGGGAAATGTGAACACCGGCGCCTGCCGGCTTTCGCCGGCGAGGTGCACGGTGATCGTCCCGTCGTCCGGCACGGCTGTGAGAACGTTGAAATCCAAGCGCCGTCCCCTCTTTCCCCGGTCCCTCGGTAGCCGCTGGGCGCGCCGCCTGACAAGATCGGAAGCCGACGAACCGCCTCGCGCGGCGCAATTCGTCCAAGACCCGCCGCATTCCCCGGTTTAGGATCAGCCGACGACGCAGCCTGGAGATCGCCCATGCGCACGCTCGCCGCCCTCGCCGCCCTCGCCTTCGCCGCGCCGGCGGCGGCCGATCAGGTCGCCTATGTGTGGGCCGACAACCCGACGGCGGCGTCCTACGACGCCTCGGCGGGCTACGCCAAACGTCCGGAAGGCGGCGCCGTCCGCATCACGCGGACGGGGACCGGCGCCTACCAGGTCGCGCTCGGCACGATCGTGCAGGCGGCCGGGGCCAACATCCAAACCACCGCGTACGGCGGCGAAGCCAACATCTGCAACGTCGTGAACTGGGGCGGCGGCGCGGTCAACGTGCGCTGCTTCGACGCCGCCGGACGACCGGCGGACACCCGGTTCAGCCTGCTTGCGGTGCGCGGCGAAGACGCCGCGGCGCCGAAGATCGGCTACCTCTGGGCGCACGACGCGGCCGGGGCCACGTATACGCCGAGCCAGAGCTACATGTGGCCGACGCAGCTCAACGCCTCGATCCAGCGCGCCGGCGACGGCGTCTATCTGGTGCGCGCCGGATCGGTCACCAAGTCCGACGGAATCGTGCCTCTGATCACCGCCTACGGCGACCGCCCGGTGCGCTGTGAATTCGGCGGCTGGCGCGACGACGCCATGGTCGTGAAGTGCTTCGGGCCGCAGCGCGAAGCCGTCAACAACCGCTTCTCAATGCTGCTGCAAGGCGCCGCCGAAAATCAGGCCGACGTGGCTTTCGCCTGGGCCAACCACCCGCGGGTCGACTGGTCGTTGCCGGCGCTCGCCAAGCAGCACAATTCCGGACCCGTGATCACGTCGAAGCGCACCGCCCAGGGCGTCTACCAGGTGGAGTTCGGGGCCATCGTTCGCCAAGGCGGCGGCAATCTGCAGGTCGTGTCGCAGGACGCCAACGGCGGCTTCTGCACCGCAGCGAGCTGGAGCGGCGACCACGCGAATGTGCGCTGCTTCGCCAACGACGGCCGCGCCATGGACGCCAGCTTCGTCGCCGTGTTCAGGCGCTGAGCCCGGTCGTCTCCTCGAAACCCAGGGCGAGATTGAGATTCTGCACCGCCTGAGCGGCCGCCCCCTTGAGCAGATTGTCGAGGGCGCAAACGATGACCGCGCGGCTTTCGCCGGGAACGGCCGCGAATCCGCCGACCACCGCGCCGTTGATCCCCTGACCGTCGCGAATTTCCGGAACTTCGTCGGCGACGCGCACCAGCGGTTCGTCCGCGTAGGCTTGCGCGTAATGCGCGCGCACCGCGTCCGCCGACATCGGCGCGGCGAGCGGCGCGTGCGCGGTCACGACCAGCCCGCGAAAGAAGGCGGCGACGTGCGGCGTGAAGTTCACCGCGGCCCCGAGGTGACGGCGCATTTCGGCCTCGTGGCCGTGACCGGCGAGCGCGTAGGGCAGCACATTGTCGGTCAGGCGCGCGGGATCGTTGCGCGGGCCGGGCGTCGTCCCGGCGCCGGAAAACCCTGAAAGACCGAAGACGCTCGCCGGCCCGGAAAGCCGGTCCGCCAGCGGCGC
>JAJFFL010000152.1 GCA_021776705.1 Alphaproteobacteria bacterium | reverse complement strand
AGGCCGCCGCCGACGTCGCGAACGTGTCCGGCCGTCCCCGGCGCGAGGTCTACGCCCGCGCGCTGGCGCTCAAGGACCGCGGGTGAGGACCGCCGCCGCCCGCCGCGCCGCCGAACGCGCCGGCCGGCTCGCCGAAGCCGTCGCGGTGGCGTGGCTGTTGGTCAAGGGGTTCTCGGTCGTCGACCGCCGGGTGCGCAACGGCCACGGCGAAATCGACCTGATCGTCCGCCGCGGGCGCCTGATCGCCTTCGTCGAAGTCAAGCGGCGCCCGACCGCGCAAGCCGGCTTCGACGCGCTGCGCCCGAAGGGGCGCCGGCGGATCGCGCGGGCGGCCGAGGCCTGGCGCGCGCCGCGGGCCTGGGCGCGCGACGTCGACGCGCGCTTCGACTTGGTCATAATCCGGCCCTGGCGGCGTCCGATCCATGTCGCGGACGCGTGGCGGCCGGACGCTTGACGCGGCGAAGAGGTACGACGATGCGCGCATTCATGGTTGCGATTTGTGTTTTCGGGCTCTCCGCCTGCGTGTCGGGCGCGCGCTCCGGCGGCTTCGCCGGCTCGATCGACGACGCCTCCGCGTCGCTGGCGATCAAGTCGCGGATGCTGCGGGCGCCGTACGACTTTTCCGGCGTCGACATCGACGTCATCGACGGCCTGGTGCTGCTCACCGGCCACGTGCCGACGGCGACCGACCGCGCCGAGGCCGAACGCATCGCCTGGAGCGCGCCCAAGGTGGTCGACGTCGGCAACGAAATCGTCGTCGCCGACGGCGGCCGTTCCTTGCTCGGCGCCAACGACCAGCGCATTTCCGCGACCGTGCGCACGCGCTTGGCGACCAACGCCCGGGTGCGCGGCGCGACGATCAACATCGAGACCCACGACGGCGTCGTCTATCTCCTCGGCCGCGTCCGCAGCGACGCCGAAGCGCGCGAAGCCGCCCGCACCGCCAGCCTCGTCGGTGGCGTCAAACGGGTCGTCACCTACCTGCGCTCGACCGAAGGCGGCGCCGACCACGAAGTCGACATCGCGCCGATCGACGATCCGGAAGTGCTGCCGCCGGTCGGCGACGGCGGGGATGAGCTGCTGGGCGGCGTGTACTAACGTGTTCCATGTTTGTTCTTGACGTGCGTCGCTGAGGTTCGCTACTTTCCCGGGTAAGGCGCAAGGGAGGCGGCGATGGTCGCGCGGATCGCGACGATGGCGTTCGAGGGGGCGGAGGCGCGCTGCGTCGACGTCCAGGTTCAGATTTCCGGCGGCGGGCCGTCGTTCGCCATCGTCGGCCTGGCCGAAAAATCCGTCGCCGAGGCCCGGGAGCGCGTCTGGTCGGCGTTCTCCGCCATCGGCCTCGGGATGCCGCCGAAGCGCGTCGTCGTCAACCTCGCCCCGGCCGACCTGCGCAAGGAGGGCGGCCACTACGATCTGCCGATCGCCCTCGGATTGATGGCCGCCATCGGCGTCATTCCGCGCGACGCGATCGCCGACTACGCGGCGATCGGCGAGCTCGGGCTCGACGCCGCCATCGCCGCGGTGCCCGGCGCCTTGCCGGCGGCGGTCGCCGCCAACGCCGCCGACCTCGGCTTGATTTGCCCGGAGTCGTGCGGGCCCGAGGCCGCCTGGGCCGGCGACATGGCGATCCTGGCGCCGAAAAACCTGATCGCGCTCGTCAACCATTTCAAAGGCGACCAGGCGTTGGCGCGGCCGAAGCGCGGCGACCTCCTCGACGGCGGTCCGGTTCCCGACCTGTCCGACGTCAAGGGCCAGGAATCCGCCAAGCGCGCGTTGGAGATCGCCGCCGCCGGCGGTCACAATCTGCTGTTCATCGGCCCGCCGGGGTCCGGCAAGTCGATGCTCGCCGCCCGCCTGCCGGGTCTGCTGCCGCCGCTGGAGGCGGCGGAGCTGCTCGAGACCTCGATGGTGCATTCGGTGGCGGGCCTGCTACAGCGCGGCCGGCTGTCGCGGGCGCGGCCGTTCCGGTCGCCGCACCACTCCGCCTCCATGGCCGCGATGGTCGGCGGCGGCCCGCGCGCCAAGCCGGGCGAAGCCTCGCTGGCCCACAACGGGGTTCTGTTTCTCGACGAATTGCCGGAGTTCCATCCCCAGGTGCTCGATTCGCTGCGCCAGCCGCTCGAGACCGGCACGATCTCCGTCGCCCGCGCCGCGCGGCACGTGACCTACCCGGCGCGGTTTCAGCTGATCGCGGCGATGAACCCCTGCCGTTGCGGCGGACAGGCGGGGGCCGACGGGGTCGCCTGCCGGCGCGGGGCCCGCTGCGCCGCCGATTATCAGGCTCGGGTCTCCGGGCCGCTGCTGGACCGCGTCGATCTTCGCCTCGACGTGCCGCCGGTGACCCCGGCCGACCTCGCGTTGCCGTGTCCGTCCGAGGGCACCAAGGAAGCCGCCGCCCGGGTCGCCGCGGCGCGCGCGGTTCAGGGCGAGCGCGCGCGGTCCGACGGAGTCGCGCGGCTCAACGCGGTCGTCGACGGGCCCGGGCTTGAGCGCGTCGCGACGCTGGACGAGGCCGGCCGGTCGCTGTTGGCGGACGCGGCCGAAAAGCTCGGACTCACCGCCCGCGGCTACGTCCGGGTGATCCGCGTCGCCCGCACGGTCGCCGATCTCGACGGCTCCGACGCCGTGCGCCGGGCGCATGTGGCCGAAGCCCTGTCGTGCCGCCGCGGCGACGCCCCCGCGGCGCGCCCGGCCGCAGCGGCGCGCCGGGCGACGGCGTCCTTCTGAGGCGGCGCCCGCCGGGCGCTCGCGTCGCCGAGGGTCGCGCGCCCGGCCGGCGGACGGGGTCTGCCGACATCGGGTCGCTTTCCCCAGACGACCCCTGGGCGACCCCTAGGCGATCCTTGGGCGACCCCTGGGCGACCCCGAGGCGACTCCAATGGGCCCCAGGCCGTCGCCAAGACGTCCTTGGAGCGACTCGAGGATGACTTCTGGATGGGCGCGGGACAGCGGCAGGACAGCGGCGATGACGCCGCTGGGCGGACCCGGACAACCTTGGGACTGACTTTGGGCGGCCTGTGGACGAATTCGGACGCCGCGAAGCGGCGACGGCGGCGGCCGGCTCGCCACGCCGAGCCGTCGCGGCCGCCGCCGCCTTGGTGATTCCTTAACCACGCCGTCTCGGCCTTCTTTAACGCCCGCCGGCTAGGATCGCCGATTGATCCGCAAGAAGGCCGGCCATGGCGGACGCCGAGAACGACACGCTTCACGCGCTCCTGGACGCGATCGCCGACGCGGTCGTGCGCCGCGACGCATGCGGCCGCGTGGTCTACGTCAACGCCGGTTTCCGGCGCGCCTTCGGCGGCGCCGCCGCCGACTGGGTCGGCCGCTGGTTTTCGCCCGCCCCGGTCGGCCTCGGCGAACACGACGTCGCGCGCCTCCGCCGGCGCTACGATTCCGCCCTCGACACGGTCACCGGGCCGGCCTGGTACGAGTGGGAGGAATCCTCGCTGCCCGATGGCGGCACGGTCGCGGTCGGCCGCGACGTCTCGGCCCGCCGCGCCGGCGAAGCCGCCCTCAAAGGGGCCCGCGACGCCGCCGAAGAAACCGCGCGCGCCAAGGAAACGGTGTTCGCCAACGTCACCCACGAATTGCGCACGCCGTTGAACGGCGTCATCGGCATGGCCGACCTGCTCGACAAAACGCCGCTGACCCCGGAACAGCACGCCTACGTCGCCGCCGTGCGCGATTCCGGCCGCCATCTGCTGGCCCTGGTCGACGACATTCTCGACGCCGCCAAGCTCGAGGCCGGCGCGGCGACGCTC
>JAJFFL010000151.1 GCA_021776705.1 Alphaproteobacteria bacterium | reverse complement strand
GGTTGGAATGAGGATACCGAATCCCGACGCAACACCGGGCAGCCCGGTTTGCGCCAGGCGACTCGCCGAAGAATCGATCACCGTTCGGACGGAACCACCCACCTGGATGACACCCAATCCCAAGTGTGTCGGACTCAGATTCGTTGCCGCAGCGATCGCGGCGGAAACTTTCTCTGCGACTTCCTCATAGGTGTCGCTCTGCAAGACGGTGATTTCCACATTGGTGGAAGCCGTTCCATCACCGAAAACGTCGATTTCGAATGTCTGATCGGTCGAACCGTCGTCAATGCGAATGATGTCGCCGTCATCCAACCCGCCGTTGACCGTACCAGTGCTGGTCAGCGACGGGGCGTTAGTAAAAACGACCGTATCAGCGGCGGTGACCCCTAGGTGCACGGCCCCGTTTCCAATCGCCTTGGGTGCCAAGCCAATGGAAGCTTGGTCAATCGCGTCGACGATTGCTTGAGCCACCGTGTCGGCACTGTTGGTTGGCGTGAATACGATCGCAATGTTCCCGCCGGCGACCGTTCCGTTGCTATCAAACTCAAAAGTTGTTCCGTTGATCGAGAACGTTTCGCGGTCTTTCACCCCGCCCAAACCTCCGCCCGACTTCGGCACTTGCAAAGTGAACGTCTGGGGAACAGTCAGAACGTATCCCGTCTCGAATTCGAATCGCTCGACGGTGCCGTCGTCGTTCTTGATTTCCATGACTTTGCACATCTTGGCGCCTTCCGGCATCTCGACCGTTCCGGCGGCCATGCCGTCGACGTCGAGACCTTCGCAGTCGCCTTCCATGACGGTTTCGACTGTGCCGTCGTCGTTCTTCATCTTTTTGACTTCGCACTTGATGTCGACTTTTTCGCCGTCGCCGGGTTCGGCGTCCTGGGCGAAGGCGGCGGCGGACAAGGACAGCGCCGCGCAGGCGGCGAGGGCGGAAGCGAGACGCATGATCATAAGCGGATTCCCCTGAATGGCTGAGACGCCGTCTGATCGCCCTCAATCAGGGCGAAAAAAAGGGCGGCTCCGGGGAGCCGCCCTTCCTCAGTCGTTCGCTGGCGTCGGACTTAGAAGTCCATGCCGCCCATGCCGCCGCCCGGCATCGCCGGGGCGGAGTCTTTCTTGGGAGCTTCCGCGATGGTCGCTTCCGTGGTCAGGATCATGCTCGCCACCGAGGCGGCGTCCTGAAGCGCGATGCGGACCACCTTCACCGGGTCCACGATGCCGGCTTCGACCATGTCGACGTAGGTCTCTTCCTGGGCGTTGAAGCCCCAGTTGGGCTTGTCGGCTTCGATGATCTTGCCGACGACGATGGAGCCTTCGACGCCCGCGTTCTCCGCGATGCGGCGAACCGGGGTTTCGAGCGCCTTGCGGACGATGGCGATGCCGGCGTCCTGGTCGGAGTTGTCGCCCTTGACGTCGATGAAGCGCGAGGCGCGCAGCAGCGCCGTGCCGCCGCCCGGCACGATGCCTTCTTCGACCGCCGCGCGGGTGGCGTTGAGGGCGTCGTCGACGCGGTCCTTGCGTTCCTTGACTTCGACTTCCGTCGCGCCGCCGACCTTGATCACCGCGACGCCGCCGGCGAGTTTCGCCAGCCGCTCTTGCAGCTTCTCACGGTCGTAGTCGGACGTGGTGTCTTCGATCTGCTTGCGGATCTGACCGACGCGGGCCTCGATGTCCTTCTTGGCGCCGGCGCCGTCGACGATCGTCGTGTCGTCTTTGGTCAGCGTGACCTTCTTGGAGGTGCCGAGCATGTCGATCGTGACGTTCTCGAGCTTGATGCCGAGGTCCTCGGAGATCACCGTGCCGCCGGTCAGGATCGCGATGTCTTCGAGCATCGCCTTGCGGCGGTCGCCGAAGCCCGGAGCCTTCACGGCCGCGACCTTGAGGCCGCCGCGCAGCTTGTTGACCACCAGCGTCGCGAGCGCTTCGCCCTCGACGTCTTCGGCCACGATCAGGAGCGGACGGCCCGACTGAACCACCGCTTCGAGGATCGGCAGCATCGCTTGCAGCGACGACAGCTTCTTCTCGTGCAGCAGGATGTACGGGTCTTCGAGTTCGGCCCGCATCTTGTCGGCGTCGGTGATGAAGTACGGCGAGAGGTAGCCGCGGTCGAACTGCATGCCCTCGACGATCTCGAGTTCGGTTTCGAGCGACTTGGCTTCTTCAACCGTGATCACGCCCTCGTTGCCGACCTTGGCCATCGCCTTGGCGATCATGTCGCCGATGTCGCGGTCGCCGTTGGCCGAGATCGTGCCGACCTGGGCGATCTCTTCGTTGGTGTCGACCTTCTTGGCCTTCGCCTTGATGTCTTTGACGACTTCGGCGACGGCCTTGTCGATGCCGCGCCGGAGGTCCATCGGGTTCATCCCGGCGGCGACGCGCTTCATGCCTTCGCGGACGATGGCGCGGGCCAGCACGGTGGCCGTCGTGGTGCCGTCGCCGGCTTCGTCGTTGGTCTTGGACGCGACTTCGCGGATCAGCTGGGCGCCCATGTTGTCGAACCGGTCCTCAAGTTCGATTTCCTTGGCGACCGTGACCCCGTCCTTGGTCGAGCGCGGAGCGCCGAAGGACTTTTCGATGACGACGTTGCGGCCTTTGGGGCCGAGCGTCTTTTCGACGGCGTCGGCCAAAATGTTGATGCCCCGGAGCATCCGTTCGCGCGCGTCAGCGCCGAAGTGGACTTCTTTCGCAGCCATGGCTGTCGGTTCCTCTTGGTTCAAACTTGAATCGTGCGGGTGGCGAGGCGCCCTAGGCGGCCTTCTTCGCCGACGCCTTCTTCTCGATCACGCCGAGAATGTCGCTTTCCTTCATGATGGTCAGGTCTTCGCTGTCGAGCTTGACCTCGGTGCCCGACCATTTGCCGAACAGGATCCGGTCGCCGACTTTGACGTCGAGCGCGCGCACGGAGCCGTCTTCTTTGATCGCGCCGCCGCCGACGGCGAGCACTTCGCCTTCTTGCGGCTTTTCTTTCGCGGTGTCGGGAATGATAATGCCGCCGGTCGTTTTCCCATCTTCTTCGATGCGCCGAACGAGTACGCGGTCATGCAGGGGACGAAACGTCATCGCGCCCTTCCTCCAATTGAAAGTCGGTTGTTGAACACGTGTGTCAGAAGCTTCTGCGGCGGATGCTCTAGCACTCACCGCATTCGACTGCTAACAGGCGGCGTGTAGGTAAGCTTGGTCTAAAATCCCGTCAAGAGGCGCCGGGCGCGGCCAGTGAAATTTTTTCCGCGGTCGCGCCGATGTCTTGATTTCGCCTATATTTCGCGGCGTCTCCTGAGTTCAGAGGGACTCACCGCCGCCTTAACCGAGGGGAGCTGGCGCTCATGAAACGTATTGCAGCAATCAGCATGGCCGGCCTGATGGCCGTCGCCTGTACGACCTACGACCCGGCCACCGGCCGCACGACCCGCAACAACACCGGCTCCGGCGCGCTTTTGGGCGCCGTGCTCGGCGGCGCGCTCGGCGCGGCCGCCGGCGGCGACGACCGCCGCAACGTGCTCATCGGGGCCGGAATCGGCGCCCTCGCGGGCGCGGGCGTCGGCAAGTACATGGACCAGCAGCAGCGCATTCTCGAACAACAGCTGTCCGGCACCGGCGTCGGCGTGCAGCGCGAAGGCGATTTCATCCGCCTGATCATGCCGTCCGACATCACGTTCTCGACCGCCTCGGCCCAGATCGAAGGGAATTTCTACCCGGTTCTCGACGACGTCTCCGCGGTCTTGAACGAGTACCCGAAGACCTTGATCGACATCACCGGCCACGCCGACAAGCGCGGCGACGCCGGCTACAACCAGCAGCTGTCGCTGCAGCGCTCGACGTCGGTCGGCAACTACCTGGTCAGCCGCTCGGTGCTGCAAGGCCGCATCGCCGTCTACGGCGCCGGCGAAGATCAGCCGAAGTGCTTCCAAGACACCGACCAGTGCTATGCGACCAACCGACGGGTCGAAATCGTTCTGCGGCCGTTCACCGAAGGCTCCTGACGGCCGTCTAGAGTTAACGACGCGTTAACGCGCGGGCGCGCAGAATCGAAGCATCAGGGGACATCGTCCTCGGCTTTGGTTCTCGCGCCCGCGTCATGACTCGCCTGACCCACATCCTCGCCGCGGCCTGCTACGGCATGTTCGCCGTGCTGATCGCTTCGGTCTGCATCCGCTTCGGCCTGACGAG
>JAJFFL010000016.1 GCA_021776705.1 Alphaproteobacteria bacterium | reverse complement strand
GCGGGTTTGGAGCTAAGTAACCGCTTCGCTGCAGGGGTGTAGCTCAGTTGGTTGAGCTTCGGTCTCCAAAAGCGAGGGCCGGGGGTTGGAGTCCCTCCGCCCCTGCCAGATTGTTTCGCGTTCCGATTGATTGACTTTCCGTCGCCGCCGGCTTCTAGGGCTGGTGGCGGTTTGGGGGACAGTTTCGGGGAAAGCTCAATGCAAACGTTTCGCGCCATCGTCATCGGCACGCTGAATCTTGTGGCGGTGCTGTTTTTCCTGGCGTCGCTGGTGATCGGCGGCGCCGCGGGGTACCTCCACGGCGGCGAAATCGCCGGCGGTCTCGGCCT
Source organism: Alphaproteobacteria bacterium (assembly GCA_021776705.1). Taxonomy (GTDB): domain Bacteria; phylum Pseudomonadota; class Alphaproteobacteria; order Caulobacterales; family Maricaulaceae; genus JAJFFL01. The sequence continues at coordinate 9,012 of JAJFFL010000016.1, read as the reverse complement.
CTCGGTCGATCTCCCGGCTCCGGTCTACGCCGCGGCCGGCGTGGTGATCGGCTGGGTCGCCGCCTCGGTGGTCTTGGGATTGCTGTTCGTCTTGATCGACATTCAGGACGGCATCCGCGATCTGCATCGCGATTTGACCCGCAAACCGGAGTAAGCGCCTACCGCGACGAAAAAGTCGCGGAGGCCGTCTTGCGTTGCGCCGCCAGTTGAGGCACAACCCGCCGCTCTCGATATGACGAGGGTCGAGCGGTCGGAGCTGCGCGCGCCGACCGCATCGGCGTTTGTCCGAACGTTCGGACGCCGCCCCCTCGGATGGAGCCGTGCATGGCCGACACGACGAAGAAGAGCTTCAACCCTTTCCGCTTCTTCGGGGAGGTGCGTCAAGAGGGCCGCAAAGTCACTTGGACGACGTGGCGCGAGACCCTGATCACGACCGTCATGGTGTTCATCATGGTGATGTTCGCGGCGGTGTTCTTTTTGGCCGTGGATTTCACGATCAGCGGCGGCATCCAGCTTCTGTTGGGTTTCTTTGGATGATCGGAGCGACGCTGCAGATGGCTGAGGCCAAGTGGTACATCGTCCACGCGTACTCGAATTTCGAGAAAAAAGTGGCCGAAGCGATCAAGGCGGAAGCCGCCGCGCGCGACCTTGAGGACGCGTTCGAAGAGGTTCTGGTTCCGACCGAGGAAGTCATCGAAGTCCGCCGCGGACGCAAGACCACGGCGACGCGCACGTTTTTCCCGGGCTACGTGCTCGTGAAGATGAAGATGTCCGACGACGCCTATCACCTGGTGAAAAACACGCCGAAGGTGACCGGTTTTCTCGGAGCCGACCACGGCAAGAAGCCGATGCCGGTGTCGGACAAGGAAGTGATGCGCATTCTGGGGCAGATGGAAGAAGGCGTCGAACGCCCCGTCCCGGACATCGTTTTCGAGATCGGCGAAAAAGTGAAGGTCATGGACGGTCCGTTCCAGTCCTTTGAAGGCCACGTCGAAGAGGTCGACGAGGAGCGCGCCCGGGTGAAGGTGGCGGTGTCGATTTTCGGCCGCGCCACGCCGGTCGAGCTTGAGTACGCCCAGGTGGAGAAACTCTAGCTGGGACGAGCCGCGGGAGGCGGGGCCGCAAACCCCAGGTCCAGCCGCACCGCGAACCGAGGCATCGGCCTCGCGAACAAGGGTGAGTGAGACGCATGGCGAAGAAAATCAGCGGTTACATCAACCTCCAAGTGCCGGCGGGCGCGGCCAATCCGTCGCCGCCGATCGGCCCCGCGCTGGGTCAGCGCGGCGTCAACATCATGGAATTCTGCAAGGCGTTCAACGCCAAGACCGAGGGCTTGGAGAAGGGGATGCCGATCCCGACCAAGATCACGGTTTATTCGGACAAGTCCTTCACGTTCATCACCAAGACGCCGCCGGCGAGCTTTCTGCTGAGGAAAGCCGCGAAGCTGCAAAAGGGCTCGCAGACGCCAGGGCGCGAAGTCGCCGGCAAGGTCACGATGGCGCAGTGCCGACAGATCGCCGAGACCAAGTTTCAGGACTTGAACGCCAACGATCTCGATCAGGCGGCGAAGATCATCGCCGGTTCGGCCCGTTCGATGGGCCTTGACGTGGTGGGAGGCTGATCCATGGCGAAACACGCGAAACGCATGGCGGCGGCCTTGACGGCGATCGACCGCGACAAGTTCTACCTGGTGCCGGAAGCGGTGAAACTGGTGAAGTCGAACGCCACGGCGAAATTCGACGAAACCATCGAATTGGCGATCAATCTCGGCGTCGACCCGCGGCACGCCGATCAAATGGTCCGCGGCGTCTGCGCGCTGCCGAACGGCACCGGCCGCACGGCGCGCGTCGCCGTGTTCGCCAAGGGGCCGAAGGCGGAAGAGGCCCAGAAGGCCGGCGCCGACGTCGTCGGGGCGGAAGATCTGGCGGAGAAGGTTCAAGCCGGCGAGATCAATTTCGACAAAGTGATCGCGACGCCGGACATGATGGCCGTCGTCGGCCGCCTCGGAAAAATCCTCGGCCCCAAGGGCATGATGCCGAACCCGAAAGTCGGCACCGTGACCATGGACGTCGCCAAGGCGATCCGGGATTCCAAGGGCGGCGCGGTCGAGTTCCGGGTGGAGAAGGCCGGCGTGGTGCACGCCGGCGTCGGCAAGGCGAGTTTCACCGAGAAGGCGATCGAGGAGAACGTGCGGGCGTTTCTCGACGCCATCGCCAAGGCCAAACCGTCTGGCGCCAAAGGTACTTATGTGAAAAAGGTGGCCCTGAGTTCGACCATGGGCCCCGGAATCAAGATCGACGCGGGCGAAGTCTTCGCGTCGGGGGCGTGAGAAAGGATTAACCGTGATCCGGCCAGATGGCCGGTGAGGCGCGGGCGTTCGGCTTTCGGGTCGAGGTTCGCGCTGACCTGTCCGAGACCGCAGGGGCCTGAAGGCGACGGGCGATTCCGCCCGCGTTCGACGGCTTAAATCCGACGACCCTGCGCAGACGGGAGCTTGAACACGACGTGGGTCCGGAACCGGGTGCGCGTCCGCTCGAGCCCTGGGACAGGCTGCCGTGCGTTCTGCAGGGGCGGCCGCAGGCCCTCCTTTCAAGACGCGCGGTTTGCGACGGCCGGATGGTCCGGTCGTCGAGCTCGAGGAGACCGTGATGGAACGAGCACAAAAAGTCGAAGCGGTCGACGCGCTGAAAGGCGTGTTCGCCGATTCGGGCGTGGTGGTCGTATCCCACTACGCCGGCTTGTCCGTCCCGGAGATGGAGAAGCTCCGCAACCGCCTGAGAGAGGCGGACGCGGGGTTGAAGGTGGTCAAGAACCGCCTCGCCAAGCTCGCGCTGAAAGGAACGTCGAAAGAAGGCATGGCCGATCTGTTCACAGGTCCGGTGGCCATCGCCTATTCGACCGACCCGGTGTCGGCCCCGAAAGCGGCCGCCGCCTTCGCCAAAGAGAATGAGAAATTCATCCTCATCGGCGGCGTGATGGGCGAAACGGTTTTGGACGAAAGCGGGGTCAAGGCCCTCGCGAGTTTGCCGTCGCTGGACGAACTGCGCGGCATGCTGGTGGGGCTGATCCAGGCGCCGGCGACCAAGGTCGCGGGCGTCGTGCAGGCCCCGGCGAGCAAGCTCGCCCGGGTGTTCGCCGCTTACGCCGCCAAGGACGCCGCCTGAAGCCGTCAAAGGAACGAGCACGCACCACACTGGACACGTCAAGGAATCGAACCCATGTCTACGAAAATCGAAAAACTCGCGGAAGACCTGTCCGCGCTCACCGTTCTTGAAGCCGCCGAACTCGCCAAGGTTCTCGAAGAGAAGTGGGGCGTTTCGGCTGCCGCGCCGGTCGCGGTTGCGGCGGCTCCGGGCGGTGGCGGCGACGCCGCCGCGGCGGAAGAGAAGACTGAATTCGACGTCATTCTGGCGTCGGCCGGCGACAAGAAGATCAACGTGATCAAGGAAGTCCGCGGCATCACGGGTCTTGGCCTCAAAGAAGCCAAGGACCTGGTCGAGGGCGCTCCGAAGCCGGTGAAGGAAGGCGCTTCGAAGACCGAAGCCGAAGAACTGAAGAAGAAGCTCGAGGACGCCGGCGCGACCGTCGAGCTTAAGTAAACGCGGTTTCAACCGCGTGTGCGGCGGGCGCCCTCGGGGCGTCCGCCCGCACCTGTTTCGGCCTCTCCGTCCCGTTCTCCGGGGAGGCCTCAAGACCGCCGCGGCGTCGATCCTGACGTCCGGGCGGGAGGACGGGCGAGCGGGCGTATGCGGCGCGACGTACGGGCGCGCCGGCGAAGGGAGCAACGATGTCTCTGTCGTTCACGGGCAAGAAACGCATTCGGAAATCGTTCGGCAAGATCGAAGAAACGGTCGCCATGCCGAACCTGATCGAGGTCCAAAAATCGTCCTACGATCAGTTTCTTCAAAAAGACGACGACCACGCCAAGCGCATCGATCACGGCTTGCAAGCCGTGTTCCGGTCGGTGTTCCCGATCAAGGATTTCTCGGAGCGCGCGGTTCTGGAGTTCGTGCACTACGAATTCGAACCGCCGAAGTTCGACGTCGATGAGTGCCAGCAGCGCGACATGACCTACGCGGCGCCGCTGAAGGTGAAGCTGCGTTTGATCGTGTTCGAAACCGACGAAGACACCGGCGCCAAGTCCGTAAAGGACATCAAGGAGCAGGACGTCTACATGGGCGACATCCCGCTCATGACCGACAAGGGCACCTTCGTCATCAACGGCACCGAGCGGGTCATCGTCTCCCAGATGCACCGCAGCCCGGGCGTGTTCTTCGATCACGACAAGGGCAAGACGCACGCGTCCGGCAAGCTCTTGTTCGCCGCCCGCATCATTCCATACCGCGGCTCGTGGCTCGACTTCGAGTTCGACGCCAAGGACGTCATTCACGTGCGCATCGACCGCCGCCGCAAGTTGCCGGCGACGACGCTGCTCTACGCTCTGGGCCTCGACAAGGAGCAGATCCTGTCGACGTTCTATTCGTCGATCACCTACAAGGCGCAGAAAACCAAAACCACCCACAAGGGGTGGAAGATTCCGTATGAGCCGGAACGTTTCCGCGGCATGAAGCCGGCTTTCGACCTCGTCGACGCCAAAGGCGCCAAGCCGCTCGCCGAGGCCGGCAAGAAACTCGCCGCGCGCAAGGCCAACCAATTCGCCGAAGAGGGCGTCAAGGAACTGCTGGTCCAGGACACCGGCTTGATCGGCCGGTTCGCGGCCGAGGACATCGTCAACGTCAAGACCGGCGAGATTCTGGCCGAGGCCGGCGACGAGCTGACCGAAGAAACCGTCGAAGCGATCAAGGAACTCGGCTTCGACCAAGTCGTCGTGCTCGACATCGATCCCGCGACCCGCGGCCCCTACATTCAAACCACGCTCGCCGCGGACAAGAACGACGGCCGCGAAGGCGCCCTGGTGGACATCTACCGGGTCATGCGCCCGGGCGAACCGCCGACGCAGGACACGGCGCAGACCCTCTTCAACGGTCTGTTCTTCGATTCCGAGCGCTACGACCTTTCGTCGGTCGGCCGCGTGAAAATGAACATGCGCCTCGACCTCGAGTGCCCGGACGACGTCCGCGTGCTGCGCCAGGAAGACATCGTCGCCGTGCTTCAGACCCTTGTCGATCTGCGCGACGGCAAGGGCGAAATCGACGACATCGACAACCTTGGCAATCGCCGGGTGCGTTCGGTCGGCGAGTTGATGGAGAACCAGTACCGCATCGGCCTGTTGCGCATGGAACGCGCGGTCAAGGAGCGGATGAGCTCGGTCGATATCGAGACGGTGATGCCGCACGACCTCATCAACGCCAAGCCGGCGGCGGCGGCGGTGCGCGAGTTCTTCGGATCGTCGCAACTGTCCCAGTTCATGGACCAGACCAACCCGCTGTCCGAGATCACCCACAAGCGCCGCCGGTCGGCGCTCGGCCCGGGCGGCCTGACGCGCGAACGCGCCGGCTTCGAAGTCCGCGACGTGCACCCGACGCACTACGGTCGGATCTGCCCGATCGAGACGCCGGAAGGCCCGAACATCGGCCTCATCAACTCGCTGTCGACGTTTGCGCGGGTGAACAAGTACGGCTTCATCGAGAGCCCGTACCGCAAAGTCGAGAAGGGCAAGCTCACGGAATCGGTCGAGTACCTCTCCGCGATGGAAGAGGCGCGCTACCGGATCGCCCAGGCCAACGCCCAGATCGACGCCAAGGGCAAGCTCGTCAACGAACTCGTCAACTGCCGCGTCGCCGGCGACGTGACTCTCGTGCCGCGCGACCAAGTCGACTACATCGACGTGTCGCCGAAGCAAGTGGTTTCCGTGGCCGCGGCGCTGATTCCGTTCCTCGAGAACGACGACGCCAACCGCGCCCTCATGGGCTCGAACATGCAGCGCCAGGCCGTGCCGTTGCTGCAGGCCGAAGCGCCGCTCGTCGGCACCGGCATGGAGGAAGTCGTCGCGCGCGACTCCGGCGCCGCCGTCACGGCGCGTCGCACCGGCGTCGTCGAACAGGTCGACGCTGAACGCATCGTCGTGCGAGCGACGAAAGAGAAGGACCCGACCAAATCGGGCGTCGACATCTACAACCTTCTCAAGTTCCAACGCTCGAACCAGAACTCGTGCATCAACCAGCGTCCGCTGGTTGAAGAAGGCGACCTGATCCAAGAGGGCGACGTCATCGCCGACGGCCCGTCCACGGATCTCGGCGAACTGGCGCTCGGGCGCAACGTGCTCGTCGCGTTCATGCCGTGGAACGGCTACAACTTCGAGGACTCGATCCTGATCTCCGAACGCATCGTCCGCGACGACGTGTTCACGTCGATCCACATCGAAGAGTTCGAGATCATGGCCCGCGACACCAAGCTCGGGCCGGAAGAGATCACCCGCGACATCCCGAACGTCGGCGAGGAAGCGCTGCGCAACCTCGACGAAGCGGGCATCACGTCGATCGGCGCCGAAGTCCACCCGGGCGACATCCTCGTCGGCAAGGTGACGCCGAAGGGCGAAAGCCCGATGACGCCGGAAGAAAAACTGCTGCGCGCGATTTTCGGCGAAAAGGCTTCCGATGTGCGCGACACGTCTTTGCGTCTGCCGCCGGGCATGTTCGGCACCGTCGTCGAAGTGCGCGTGTTCAACCGCCACGGCGTCGACAAGGACCAGCGCGCGCTGTCGATCGAGCGGGCCGAAATCGACCGTCTCGGCAAGGACCGCGACGACGAATTCTCGATCCTTAAGCGCAACATCTTCGCGCGGTTGCGCGACCTGCTCGTCGACAAGATGGCGGTGTCGGGCCCGCGCGGATTCAAGAAGGGCGCGATCAGCGGCGCCGTCCTCGACGACACCGCGGATGAAGATTGGTGGCGCATCGGCCTCGACGATGAAAAGGCGATGGGCGAAATCGAGGCGCTGAAGAAGCAATTCGACGACGCCAAGAAGCGCCTCGACCGCCGCTTCGACGACAAGGTCGACAAGCTGCAGCGCGGCGACGAGCTGCCGCCCGGCGTGATGAAGATGGTCAAGGTGTTCGTCGCGGTGAAGCGCAAGCTGCAACCCGGCGACAAAATGGCCGGCCGCCACGGCAACAAGGGCGTCATCTCCAAGATCAACCCGATCGAGGACATGCCGTTCCTGGACGACGGCACCCCGGTCGACATGGTTCTCAATCCGCTCGGCGTGCCGTCGCGGATGAACGTCGGGCAGATTCTCGAGACCCACATGGGCTGGGCGTGCGCCGGTCTCGGGCGTCAGATCCGCAAGCTCGTCGAGGAAGTCGAGCGCGGCGCCGCGTCGAAGGATTTGCGCGAACGCCTGGTTGAGATCTACGGCAAGGACCAGGAGCTGCCCAAGACCAACGACGAGCTGCTTGAGCTCGGCCGCAATCTGTCGAAAGGCGTGCCGATCGCGACGCCGGTGTTCGACGGCGCCCGCGAGGCCGACATCGTCAAGATGCTCGAAAGCGCGGGCCTCGACGGCTCCGGCCAGGTGACCTTGTTCGACGGCCTGACGGGCGAGCCTTTCGCGCGCCCGGTGACCGTCGGCTACAAGCATCTTTTGAAGCTGCACCATCTCGTGGACGACAAGATCCACGCCCGTTCGATCGGCCCATACTCGCTGGTCACGCAGCAGCCGCTGGGCGGCAAAGCCCAATTCGGCGGCCAGCGTTTCGGCGAAATGGAAGTCTGGGCGCTCGAGGCGTACGGCGCGGCGTATACGCTGCAGGAAATGCTCACGGTGAAGTCGGACGACGTGGCCGGCCGCACCAAAGTCTACGAGGCGATTGTCCGCGGCGACGACAGCTTCGAGGCGGGCATTCCGGAAAGCTTCAACGTGCTCGTCAAGGAAATGCGCTCGCTCGGACTCAACGTCGAGCTGACGAACGAATGACGCGGCGACGCGGCGACATGCACCAATTTCGCGGCCCGCGGCGGGGAACCTCCCCCGCCGCCGCGGCCCGCGGCTAGGAGACCGGCTCCATGAAACAAGACGTCATGAACATCTTCAATCCGGCGGCGGAAGGCCCGACCTTCGACCGGATCCGCATTTCGTTGGCGAGCCCGGAGAAGATCTACTCCTGGTCGTTCGGCGAAATTAAGAAGCCGGAAACGATCAACTACCGGACCTTCAAGCCGGAGCGCGACGGCCTGTTCTGCGCCCGGATCTTCGGACCGATCAAGGACTACGAGTGCCTGTGCGGCAAGTACAAGCGGATGAAGTACAAGGGCATCGTGTGCGAGAAGTGCGGCGTCGAGGTCACCCTCGCGCGCGTCCGCCGCGAGCGCATGGGTCACATCGAACTCGCCGCGCCGGTCGCCCACATCTGGTTCTTGAAGTCCCTGCCGTCGCGCATCTCGCTGATGCTCGACATGGCGCTTAAGGACGTCGAGAGGGTGCTCTATTTCGAGCAGTACATCGTCGTCGAGCCCGGCCTGACGCCGCTGCAGCCGCTGCAGCTGCTGACCGAAGATGAGTACTACGAGGCCCAGGAAGAATTCGGCGAAGACGCGTTCACGGCCGGCATCGGCGCGGAAGCCGTGCGCATCCTGCTCGAGCGCTTGGACCTCGAAAAGGAAGCCGAGAAACTTCACGTCGACCTGACGGAGACGGCGTCCGAACTGAAGCAAAAGAAATATCTCAAGCGGCTGAAGCTGATCGAGTCGTTCCTCGAATCCGGCAACCGGCCGGAATGGATGATTCTGACGGTCGTTCCGGTGATTCCGCCGGAACTGCGCCCGCTGGTGCCGCTCGACGGCGGCCGTTTCGCGACGTCGGACCTCAACGACCTCTACCGCCGGGTCATCAACCGCAACAACCGCCTCAAGCGGCTGATCGAACTGCGCGCGCCGGACATCATCATCCGCAATGAAAAGCGGATGCTGCAGGAAGCCGTCGACGCGCTGTTCGACAACGGCCGTCGCGGCCGGGTGATCACCGGCGCCAACAAGCGGCCGCTGAAATCTCTGTCCGACATGTTGAAGGGCAAGCAAGGGCGGTTCCGCCAAAACCTGCTCGGCAAGCGCGTC